>CAMGGT010000050.1 GCA_946055715.1 uncultured Clostridia bacterium
TGGTGGCCTTTCGCGCGAACGTGCCGGCTTTGAGGTGCGTGACGTGCACTATACGCACTATGGCCGCATGTGCCCCATCGAGACGCCCGAAGGTCCCAACATCGGTCTGATCTCCTACCTCGCCACCTATGCCCGCATCTCGGACTATGGCTTCCTGGAAGCCCCCTACCGCCGCGTGGACAAGGCAACCGGCGTGGTGACGGACGAGGTCGTCTATATGACGGCGGATGTGGAAGACAATTATGTCATCGCCCAGGCCAACGAGCCGCTGGACGAAAACGGGCGCTTTGCCCGCCGCCGCGTGATCGCGCGCGACAAATCCGAGATCGTGGAAGTGGACCGCGACGTCATCGACTTCATGGACGCCTCGCCGAAGATGGTCGTCTCGGTGGCCACCGCCATGATCCCCTTCCTTGAAAACGACGACAACTCCCGCGCCCTGATGGGCTCCAACATGCAGAAGCAGGCCGTCCCGCTGATGATGACAGAGGCGCCCATCGTCGCCACCGGTATGGAATACAAGGCCGCTGTGGACTCCGGCTCTGTCGTGTGTGCAAAAGAAGGCGGCGTGGTGGAATCGGTGGATTCCGGCACGGTCGTCATCGCCACCGACTCCGGCCGCAAGGATGTCTATCACCTCATCAAGTTCAAACGCTCCAACCAGGGCACCTGCATCAACCAGCGCCCCATCGTCAAGTTCGGCGAGCGCGTGGAGAAAGGGCAGGTCATCGCAGACGGCCCCGCCACCTCCAACGGCGAGATCTCGCTGGGCAAAAACGCCCTCATCGGCTTCATGACCTGGGAGGGCTATAACTACGAGGATGCCGTTCTGCTCAACGAGCGGCTGGTGCGCGAGGATATTTACACCTCCATTCACATCGAAGAATACTCCATCGAGGCAAGAGACACCAAGCTCGGCCCGCAGGAGATCACCCGCGAAGTGCCCAACGTCGGCGACGACGCGCTCAAAGACCTGGATGCCGACGGCATCATCCGCATCGGCACCGAGGTGCGTTCCGGCGATATTCTGGTGGGCAAGGTCACGCCCAAGGGCGAGACCGAGCTGACCCCGGAAGAACGCCTGCTGCGCGCCATCTTCGGCGAAAAGGCCAGAGAAGTGCGCGACAGCTCGCTCAAACTGCCGCACGGCGAATCCGGCATTGTGGTGGATGTGAAGGTGTTTGACCGTTCCAACTCCGACGACCTCGCCCCCGGCGTCAACAAGGTGGTGTGCGTCTACATCGCCCAGAAGAGAAAGATCTCCGTCGGCGACAAGATGGCCGGCCGCCACGGCAACAAGGGCGTTGTGTCGCGTATTCTCCCGCCCGAAGACATGCCCTTCCTGCCGGACGGCACCCCGCTGGACATCGTGCTGAACCCGCTGGGCGTGCCTTCCCGTATGAACATCGGGCAGGTGCTGGAAGTCCACCTGGGCATTGCCGCCAGAAAACTCAACGAAATGATCATGACCCCCGTCTTTGACGGCGCAAACGAGCGAGACATCATCGAAGAGTTGCGCCGCGCCGGCTATTGCCGCGAGATCCGTCCCGGCGAAAGTCTGCGAGGCAAGGCGGTGTTCATCGAAAAGGTGGACGAAAACGGCAACAAGGATCTGATCCGCGTGGATCAGGCCATCGCCGATGACAGAGAAAAGGTCGACGAGCTGATGAAGACCGAGACCGTGCGCGTCATCGACGGCAAGATGACCCTCTATGACGGCCGCACGGGCGAGCCCTTCGACAACCCCGTCACCGTCGGTATCATGTACTACCTCAAACTTCACCATCTGGTGGACGACAAGATCCACGCCCGTTCCAACGGTCCGTACTCCATGGTCACCCAGCAGCCCCTGGGCGGTAAAGCCCAGTTCGGCGGTCAGCGCTTCGGCGAAATGGAAGTGTGGGCGCTGGAAGCATACGGCGCGGCGTATACCCTGCAGGAGATCCTGACCGTCAAGTCCGACGATGTCAACGGCCGTACCAAGACCTACGAAGCCATCGTCAAGGGTCAGAACATCCCCACCCCCGGCGTGCCGGAATCCTTCAAGGTGCTGGTCAAAGAACTGCAGTCCCTTGCGCTTGATGTCAAGGTGCTGGACGCAGACGGCAACGAAGTGCAACTCTCCGAGATCATTGAAGACGATGTCAACTCCCGCACCCCCGCCACCATTGACGAGATCGACGCCGCCGTCGACCGCGCACTGGCCGAGGGCGACGAGGAAGAGGCAGACGGAGAAGAGACGGAGGGCGAAGACGACGATTTCGATTTTGACGACGGCCTGGACGACGAAGAGGAAGACGAGGACGACCTCGACTACCCCGGCGACGAGGTCTATGACGAAAACGAAAACTTTGACGACGCCGACGAAGAGTAAGCAGGGCTTTATAAAACGAAAGAGAGGAACGTACGGTGCCGCACGGCACCGTCATGATACGATCAATTATGGAAAGAAAGCAATTTGACTCTATCCGCATCGGTCTTGCATCTCCCGAAATGATCCGTTCCTGGTCTTACGGCGAGGTCACCAAAGCCGAGACCATCAACTACCGGACGCTCAAGGCCGAGCGGGACGGTCTGTTCTGCGAGCGCATCTTCGGGCCGACCAAAGACTGGGAGTGCATGTGCGGCAAGTATAAGCGTGTGCGTTCCAGCGGCAAGATCTGCGAGAAGTGCGGCGTGGAGGTCACCACCAAAAAGGTGCGCCGCGAGCGCATGGGTCACATCGAGCTGGCCGCCCCCATCTCCCACATCTGGTATTTCAAGGCCATCCCCTCCCGCATGGGTCTGCTGTTGGATCTGTCGCCCCGTCTGTTGGAGCGCGTGCTGTATTTTGCCCGCTATATCGTCATCGACCCGGGCAACACTCCCCTGGAAGAAAAGCAGCTGCTCACCGATGCCGAATACCGCTCTGCCTACGAAAAGTATGAAAACGATTTCAAGGCAGGCATGGGCGCCGAGGCCATCAAGGAACTGCTGGCCAAGATCGACCTGGAGGCCCTCTCCAAAGAGCTGCGCGAGGAACTGGACCGTTCCTCCGGGCAGAAGAAGATCCGCATCATCAAGCGTCTGGAGGTCGTGGAGGCATTCCGCCGCTCGGGCAACCGCCCCGAATGGATGATCCTGGAAGCACTGCCGGTCATCCCGCCTGACATCCGCCCCATGGTACAGCTGGACGGCGGCCGCTTTGCCACCTCGGACTTAAACGAACTCTACCGCCGCGTCATCAACCGCAACAATCGCCTCAAAAAGATGCTGGAGCTCAACGCACCCGAGATCATCATCCGCAACGAAAAGCGCATGCTGCAGGAGTTCGTGGACGCCCTCATCGACAACGGCAAACGCGGCAAGCCCGTCACCGGCGCTTCCAACCGCCCGCTCAAATCCCTGTCGGAGATGCTGCGCGGTAAACAAGGCCGCTTCCGTCAGAACCTGCTGGGCAAGCGCGTGGACTATTCCGGCCGTTCTGTTATTGTTGTCGGACCCGACCTCAAGATCTACCAGTGCGGCCTGCCCAAGGAAATGGCGCTGGAGCTGTTCCGCCCCTTTGTGATGAAGCGCCTGCTGGAGACCCAGAAGGCCAACAGCATCAAGGACGCAAAGAAAAAGGTCGACAAGGTTCAGCCCGAGGTGTGGGATGCCCTCGAGTATGTCATCCGCGAGCATCCGGTGCTGCTCAACCGTGCGCCCACCCTGCACCGCCTGTCCATTCAGGCGTTTGAGCCCGTGCTGGTGGAAGGCAGAGCCATCAAACTGCATCCGCTGGTGTGTACCGCCTTCAACGCCGACTTCGACGGCGACCAGATGCCCGTTCACCTGCCCTTGTCCGCCGAGGCACAGGCAGAGGCGCGCTTCCTCATGCTCTCCTGCAACAACCTGCTCAAACCCGTCAACGGCCACGCCGTCACCGTTCCGTCTCAGGACATGGTGCTGGGTTCCTACTACCTCACGCTGGACCGCCCGCACGAACCCGGTGAAGGCCGCGTGTTCCGCAATATGGACGAGGCCACCATGGCCTATGCCAACGGGCAGATCGGCCTGCACGCCGCCATCAAGGTCAGAATGACCAAAGAGATTGACGGCGAAATGAAGTCCGCGATCGTGGATACCACGCTTGGCCGCCTCATCTTCAACAGCAAGCTGCCGCAGGACCTCGGTTATGTGGACCGCACCGACCCCGCCAACGCCTTCAAGCTGGAGGTCGACTTTGTCACCACTTCCGGCAAGCTCAAAGACATTGTGGACCGCACCATCAAATACCACGGCTTCTCCGTGGCGGCGCGCGTGCTGGACGACATCAAGTCCATGGGCTACAAATACTCCACCAAGAGCTCCATCTCCATCTCGGTCTATGACATGACCATTCCGCCCGAGAAGCCCGCCCTCATCCACGAAGCAGAAGAAAAGGTGCATGAGATCGCCGAGTACTATGAGATGGGCGAATATACCAACGAAGAGCGCTATGACCACACCATCGCCGTGTGGGAAGCCACCACCAAACAGCTGACCGACAAACTGGTGGAGGGCTTCGACAAGTACAACTCCATCAACATGATCTGCACTTCCGGTGCCCGTGGCTCCATGAAGCAGATGAGACAGCTGGCCGGTATGCGCGGTCTGATGTTTGCCACCAACGGTAAGACCATCGAGATCCCCATCAAGTCCAACTTCCGCGAAGGCATGACCATGCTGGAATACTTCCTGGGTGCAAAGGGTTCGCGTAAGTCCCTGTCGGACACCGCCCTGCGTACCGCAGACTCCGGTTACCTCACCCGCCGTCTGGTGGATGTCTCGCAGGATGTCATCATCCGCGAGAAGGACTGCGGCGCCACCCACGGCATCGTCGTCAGCGAGATCCGCACGCCCGACGGCAAGAATGTGGTGGAATCCTTCAAAGAGCGCATTGTCGGCCGCTATACGGTCAGCGACACGCTCAACCCGCACACCGGCGAGGTGATGCTCCCGGCCAACACCATGGTCAGCGAAGACATGGCCGACCGCATGATCGCCGCCGGCATCTTCCAGCTGGAGATCCGCACCATCCTGCGCTGCCGGGCACGCCGCGGCGTGTGCGCACACTGCTACGGCTCCGACCTTGCGCATGACAGCGAGGTCAACGTCGGCGAGGCGGTGGGCGTCATTGCCGCACAGTCCATCGGCGAGCCGGGTACTCAGCTGACCATGAGAACCTTCCATACGGGCGGCGTTGCCGGCTCGGATATTACCCAGGGTCTGCCCCGCGTGGAGGAGCTGTTTGAGGCCCGCCGCCCCAAAAAGCCCGCCATCATCACCGAGCAGTCCGGCGTTGTGCGCATCGTACCCGAAAAGAAGATCAGCCGCATCATCATCACCGACCACGCCGAGGACGGCACCGAAATGCAGGTCAGCTATGACGTGCCCTTCGGCATGCAGATCAATGTCATCGACGGCACCCGCGTCACCCGCGGCCAGGCGCTGACAGACGGTTACCTGGCACCTGCGGATGTGCTGCGCCTCAAAGGCATTGATGCCGTGTATGACTATATCATCCGCGAGGTGCAGAAGGTGTACCGCGGCGAGGATGTGGAGATCAACGACAAGCACATCGAAGTCATTGCCCGCCAGATGACCCGCAAATGCAAGGTCGTCAACGCCGGCGACACCAACCTGTTGCCCGGCAGCACGGTTGATGTCAACGAACTGCGCGACGAAAACGAAAAGATCGAGGCCCGCCGCGCCGCAGGTGAGATCACCCTGTGCCCCGCCACCGCAGACCCGATGCTGTTGGGCATCACCAAGGCCGCGCTGATGACCGAGTCCTTCCTGTCTGCCGCCTCCTTCCAGGAGACCACAAAGGTGCTGACAGAGGCCGCCATCAGCGGCAAGCAGGACCATCTGCTGGGCCTGAAAGAGAATGTCATCATCGGCAAACTCATCCCCGCCGGTACCGGCCTGTACGGACAGGTGGAGGCGGAGGATGCCGAAACGGAAGAAGAGTTCGCAGACAATGACGAATACCTGCGTGCGCACCGCGCCGTGGGGGCTGCCGTCGAAGACTGATCTGCCCTTTTCCCGCGCCGCTTTGCCGCGGCGCGGGAATAAGGAAAAAATGTTGCCCTTCCCTTGACAAACCGCAAAATAAATGGTAAAATCACATGTCGGGATATGTGTATTGTCCCGCTTGTCCACAGCTGTTCCTCTTTTTTCGCTCTGCCCGTGCAGAAAGAGAAAAGCGACAGATAAACATTACAATTTGTAAAGAAGGAGGAAAAACATGCCAACGTTCAATCAGCTCGTCAAAAACGGCCGTGCCAAAGCGACCTACAAGTCCAAGGCACCTGTGCTTCAGAAGGGCGTCAATACCCTGAAGAACAAGACCGTTGACCAGAGCGCGCCCCAGAAACGCGGCGTCTGCACCAAAGTCACGACGACCAGCCCCAAGAAGCCGAACTCTGCTCTGCGTAAGATCGCCAGAGTCCGTCTTACCAACGGCATGGAGGCCACGACCTATATCCCCGGCATCGGTCACAACCTTCAGGAACACTCGGTCGTTCTGATCCGCGGCGGGCGTGTGCGCGACCTGCCCGGTTGCCGTTACCACATCATCCGTGGTACGCTGGATGCGCAGGGCGTCGCCAACCGCAAACAGGGACGTTCCAAGTACGGCGTCAAACGCCCGAAGAAGTAATAACCAAACGGTTATTGCGTTGTGCCGTCACACTTTTGCTACAATTGTAAATGTTTATTTATAAGCGTAAAAATGTAAAATGACGAGCACTAACGGGCATCTCCGGCTGA
>CAMGGT010000051.1 GCA_946055715.1 uncultured Clostridia bacterium
AGATGATGGTAGGGGAGGTGCGATGCCATTTGCGACAAATGGCATTGCTCCCCCCGCCGTTTTTTGAAATGGCACACCTCATCCACCGCTTCGCGGTCCCCCTTCCCCCACCGGGGAAGGCATTGATCGTTGTTGGTTGGCCCGGTGGGGGTGACTTTAACCGAATTTTCGGGAGATGCACCGAGAGGATTATCGGGAGGAGCAAGCCCCTCCCCTACCGCAAAATCGTTTGCTTGCTACGCTTTCTGTACTTTGGCCGATGAAGATATTACGCCCATACCGTTGGGGGGCAGGGTGCAACCGCCGTGGGCAGTTGTCTCCTGCGCCTCCCTCCGGGAGGGAGGGGGACCGCGAAGCGGTGGAAGGAGCCCGCGGGCGCAAAAGCAGAAGATGTCGAATCATTGTGGAGCTGCCGCATTAAGACAGGGGTGATAATCGGGTTGTTGCAGGTTGATTTTTACATTTGCGACAGCCCCACACCCACATTTGCCTCACCTACATCATTTCGTCCGCACCGTCATGCGGAAGGTCTGCCCCTGCGGCGCGGCGTCCAGCACCCAGGCCGTCTCGGTGGCTTTGCTGTCGTGGATGGAGATCTCTTCTTCATAGAGTTGTACACCTTCGAGCGGTGTCTCAAAGAGGCAATCAAGCCCCCCAACCTCAAAACCCCCCTCTTTCAGGCAGGGTTTTTCGAGGAAGATGAAGCGCTCCGTCACCGGAATGCCCTGCGCCACATCAAAGGTGTCACACAGAGAAATGGTGGTGTCGGAAAGGGCAAACGCCCGACGCGCGTTGCGCACGCCCTCAATGGCGTAGGCCCCTGCCATCTCCAGCGCAAAATGCCCTTCGCGCACCTCAACATCGCTTGCCGCATACTGTCGCCCGTCCTTTTGCAGGGCGACGGTGTCGGGCTTCAGCCCCTGCCCGAAGTGGGGCACGCTGTGCCCGCGGGAAGAGGAGTGAAAATAGCTATAGCGCGTTTCCCCACGGAAAAAGCCGCGGTCATACAGCGGCGCGCCCACATCGCAGAAGACCTGCTTGCCGTCTTTGGCGATGATGAAGCCCCCCACATCACAGTGGTTGTGAAATTCCTCATTGTGTCCGGCCTTGGCCGCAAAGCCATAGCTTTCGGTGGTTTTGATGTACCATTCTGCGTCCGGCGCATAGCATTCACCAGAGCGGATGGGCGAGGCGGGCTCACCCGGGAGGCGCGCCTCACTGCGCCACACAGCGGCGCGGGTAAACAGGCAGAACCGCCCGCAATGGTCACAGCTGATGGGGTTGGCGGGGGCAAGATACTGAATGTAGTCGCCGTATTCGGCGCGCAAAAAGTCGTTGATGCAGGCATTGGGCTTGGCCGTGCGACTGCCATCCGCAAAGCTCACCACCGTGTTGCCGCTGAGAAAGATCTTTTGCATATAGGCGGCAATGGACTTGACCTTGGGGCGGGTAAACTCGTCGCGCTTGCCGCCGGTGAAGTCGCGGATCAGGTCGGCCCAGGCAATATAGAAGCCAAAGCCATAGCTCCAATACCCCACGCCCTCGGCGCAGAAGCCGTCGTCGCCGTACCCGCCGAGGAACTTTTCCATGCAGGCGTCAATGCGCGCTTCCGCCCGCGGATAGAGATCCGGGCGCAGATAGAGGATCGCCGCCGAAACGCTGCCAGCGCATACCGATGCCCAGTTGTTGACATACGCTTCCCAGGGTGTGGTGCCCTTTCCGTCCAGAAAAGAGAAGATGATGCGGCGCTCTACCTCGTCACGGATCAGGCGGCGCACAAAGGGTTGCAGGCGCTCCCCCAGAAGGTCGTAGGTCTCTGCCAATGCCCAGCCGGTCTCGGCCGCAAACAGGTCAATGTGGATGACATCCATCTTCTCGCCGTCCCACAGCTGGTGGGCGGGCAGACACCATGTATATTCGGTGGCAATGGCATAAATGATGTCTTCCAGCCGCCGCAGATACTCCGGCTGATCGGGGTAGACCAAAGAGAGCATGGCCGTGGCGCACAGCGCACGCCGGCGGGCAAAATAAGCAAATTCATACACCGCGCGGTCGCCGTCGCCAAAAAACCGCAGATAGTCCTGCAGACGCAACTCCTGCATGGGCTTGCTTGCGCAGTTGTCCCATATCTCCATACATTCCCGCCGCAGGTTGGCATAGGATGCTTCCGTACGCACTTTCTGCCAGAATGCGGGGTCGCGTGCCTTTTGTAAAAACATAGAGAAATGCCTCCGTCAGTATTCGTTTTTTGTCATTGTCATCATATCATGCACGGCCGCCAAAAGCAAGGGAAAAGGAATATTTTTGAGTCCCAAAAACACTTTTTCTTATGAAATTCACAAGAATTTGGAAAATTATTCGTCGATATTACCAAAAGTCAAGAAAAAACCGAAAATCAGTCGTCAAAAATAACAATTTGTTCTGTCGGCTTTTGGCAAAATGACTGATTTTTCCAATCGGATCTTCGCGCCGTTTTCCGATTCGTGTGCGCTGTTTTTAAAAGTCCAAAATTGATGTACTTTGGTATTTTGGAAATAGGCGACCAAAAACTATAATAATTTTATACCTAATAAAACAGCGGCGGCAATGGGAGTTTTTCTTCCATACTATTTATATGTGCGTCGCTGTTTTCCGTTGGAGCTGTTCCGCGACACCCGTCCGTTTGTCGCGGTCGGTTTTTTCTCTGCCCCTTTCCCGGCGGTTGCCGGGAATGTTCAATTTTTGCCGCTCATGCGGCACAAACAAAGGAGGACCCACTATGAACACACTCCGCAGAACCCTTTGCCTGCTTTTTGCCGTGCTGCTGCTTACAGGGCTTCTCTGTTTTGCAGGGCTTACGGTTGCCGCAGAAGGGGCGACCTCCGGAGAGCAGGAATATCAGACGGCAGACACCTCTGCGCTGAAATTCTGTGCCACTTCTCTGACCCTCAACAGCAAGATCTCCCTCAACTTCTATGTCCGGCAGGCAGAAAATGAGGCCTTTGCCGGCCATCTGCGCGTCGATGCCGACATCGACGGCACCACGGTCAATACCGTGTACAGCACCGCTACGATCAACGGCGTTGCCTACTATCGCTTTGCCGTGACGGGTCTCACTCCCGAGAGCATCGGTCGCACCGTCACCGCCAACCTGTATGTGGAAGGCAACGACACAGCCGTCGACACCTATTCATACAGCATCCTGCAATACCTCAAAAACAAATACAGCCCCGACACGCAGTTGGGTCAGCTCTGCCTGTCGCTTGCCTACTACGGCGAGGCATTCGGCGCGAATGTCGACAGCTTCTTTACCGACAAGGGCATCACCCGTGACGACAGCTACTACACCGACTATTCTGCCGAGGTCGGCATGACCTATGCGGTCGACCCCACCACCACCGGTCTGGTTGGCGTTCAGGCCATCCTTGAGGACGGCGTGCGCCTGATGTTTGCGGTGGACGAGCGTGTCAACTCCGCCACCGTCACCTACAACGGCAAGACCACCGCCGTCAAAGAGATCATCACAGAGGCAAACGGCCCCCGCGGGTTCTATGTGCAGTTGCCCGCCACCTCCCTCAACGGGCAGGTGAGCGTCACCACCTATACCGGCACAGATGCCCAAACGGGTGCCATTGGCACCGGCACCTATTCTGTGGGCAGCTATGTGGCCAAGCTCGTCTCTACCAACACAGATCCGGCAACGGTGGCCAAGGCACAGGCGCTGGCCCGCTACATGGGCGCCACCACAAGTTACAGCGGCGTTGGCACAGAGGATGCCAAGCTGGATGCCACCGCCCATTCTGTCGAATACATACCCGCCCCCGCCACCGCCGCCGGTAATGCCGGTGCCAACTATGTGCTGCGCGTGGTGGACGGCAACATGGCCGCCGCCGTGCCTGTCCGTCTCTCCGAGGCGGCCACCGACAACGGCGATGATACCAACCTCTACAAATTTAAGGATGAAGCCGTTGTCGGAAATGCCGATAATACCGAAAGCGGCATCGCCCTGCCCAAAACAACGCAGGTGCATACCGTCGCCTTCCATTACAAGAATGCAGCCGGCGAAGATATGACCGCCTCCCGCAGTGTACTTCACGGCGGCTATGCCACAGCGCCCTTTGCCCCCGCGACCTACACCACCGTTGACGGCACATATACCTTTATCGGTTGGTTCACCGCCGAAGACGGACAGACACCCGCCAACTTCTCAAAAGTTGAGGCCGGTGCCGACATTTATGCTTGCTACACAGCCGAAGAAGTTGTGACCCACAAGGTCACCTTCGTTGGCCGCGGCGGGCAGGTCATTGCCGTCCTCACCGTAAGAAATGACGGAACCGTCTCTGCCCCCACCGCCCCCGCGCTGAAGTTCATGACCTTCGAGGGCTGGACAGACGGTGCAAACACCTACACCACAGCGCAGATCGCCGAACTGGCTATTACCGCCAACATGACCCTCACCGCAAAATATGACTATGTGACCTACACCGTGCGCTTTGTTGACTGGAAGGGCAACGAGATCGCCACCCGCACCGTTAGTCACGGTTCGGCCGCCGTTGCCCCCGATGCCCCCGCCCGTGAAGACTGGACCTTCGCCGCCTGGGATGGCACCTTCGGCAATGTGACGGAAGACATGATCGTCACCGCCACCTACACGCCCAATTTTAATCCCATCTATAACCAAACTGACCTCGCCAACCTCAAGAATGCCGCAAGCGGCAGCTTCTGGGGGCTGATGGGCGACATCGAAGTCTCCAACTGGACCTCCATCGTCCTGCCCGCAGGCGTCACCTTCACCGGCGACGGCCACACCATCTCCGGCCTCACGAAGCCCTTGTTCTCTATCATTACCGGTGAGAACACCGTCAAGAATCTCACTGTCAGCGGTGAATTCACCATCGATAAGTCCGGCGCCGGTATATTGGCAGTTGAAGTCAAAGGTAACGCACTCATTGCCAATGTGACAACCATGGGTTCCGTCAGCGGCACTAATGCAGGCGGTCTTGTTGCCAATGTGTCCGGTGATCATACCACTGTTGTTACCTTTATCGATTGTACCAACAACGCTGCGGTCACCTCCACCAGCGGACGTGCCGGCGGCATCCTCGCCAGCATCAGCGGCAGCAAAGTGACCTCGGCTGTCAACTTCGCCTCCTGCGTCAACAATGGTACCGTCACCGCCAAGACCAACGCCGGCGGTATTCTGGGTTATGCTTACCGTTGCGGCGACATCAACCTTGACAACTGCGAAAACCACGCAGCCATCACCGGCGATAGTGACATCGGCGGTCTGCTTGGTAGATCCGAAAGCGGCACCAACCCGTGCAACCGTCTGACAGTCACCTATTGCACCAACGACGGCACCGTCACCGGCACCGGCAAGGTCGGCGGCCTCATCGGTAACCAGCAGGGCGCAAACGCCCCCGTCACCATCGAGAACTGCGTCAACCTCGGTAACGTTTCCGGCAAGACCTATGTCGGCGGCGTGATCGGCTACTCCACTTCTTCCAACAACGGGAATACCGAAGTCTACCTGCGCGGCGTGGCCGTGTATGCCGATGTCACCGCCACCACCGGCTATGCCGGCGGTATGATCGGCAGAGTGGAGCTGCAGTCTTATGCTGCCGGTCTGCAGACAATACTTGAGGGGTGCCTTGTCAGTGGCACGGTCACCGCGCCCGACGCCGCAGCAGCTGTTTTGGGTGGCTACTACAAAGAGGGTAAATCTCCCACCCAGGATGTCAGCATCTCGCTCTCTTCCTGCGTGTTTGATGTCATCCTCAATTGTGAGGGACAGAAAGCCGCCATTGTCGGCAAGTATGAGTACAAGAGCAACAACTACACGCTTACAGTCACCGGCGCAGACACCTGTCTGTTCACTGAAGCACTGGCAAGCGGCGTGACCTACTATGACAGCACCGGCGCTGTGACAACAGAAGGCCTCGCGGCAGGCGCACCCACGCTTGAATACTTCAATGCCGTTGTGCAGTCTGTCAACAACGCCAATACCTGGGCGGCTTCCCGTTGGGTCAATGTCGACGGCAAGCTGCTGCCTCGCGCCCATGCCTACACCTACTATTTCTATTCCACCGAAGGAAAACTTCTGCTGATCAAGACGGTAGATGACACCGCACATGTTGCTTTCCCGCGTACCGGTGCTCACGAGGGCTCTGCCATTGCTGACCGCTTGGGATATTGTGTCACTTCCTGGACGGTGGGCGACGCGGAATACACGGCGGCCAACGGCTTCAAAGCCCTTGATACTGACAGCGACAAGACTGTAATCGCTTCTGACTGCATTCTTATTCAGTATCAATTGACATTCAAATATGGCAGTAGTACTATTAAAAACAATATCTATGTAGAGTACGGTTCTACCATCACGGCGACTCAATTGGACACTGTCAAAACGCCTACTGCCTCGGGCAAAGTCTTTGTTGGCTGGACAACAGGCGGCAAACTGTATACCAATAAGGAACTGCTGACTCAGGTCATCATTACGGAAGCAACAACCTTCACCGCCACTTTGGTGGACGAAATGGTCGTCACCTTCCAGGATGCAGACGGCGTTGAGATCGCCACATGCAAGACGCCCGTCAATGGCACGATCGTCACACCCGATGACCCCGTCAAAGACGGGTACAGCTTCCTCGGCTGGACAACGGATGATGACGGCGCGACGCTTGTCTCCAAAGCAGATATAGACCAATTGATCATCACAGAAAGCATTACGTACAAAGCCG
>CAMGGT010000052.1 GCA_946055715.1 uncultured Clostridia bacterium
CAAAGCGCCACGCCCAAAAGGGAAAAAATGAAAGCCGTCAGATACGGCAGAAAATACCTGAAAAAGCGACGCATGTTTGTCCTCCAAAAAAAGTGAATCTTGTACCGCCAACCATTCGGTACATGCTTTATTGTATCATATTCGTCCCAAAGCAGTCAAGCGGTGCTGTTGCAGGTGCAACAGCACCAAGTGAAGAATGAAGAATGAAGAATGAAGAATGAAGAATTGAAAGATTGTATTGGGTTGGGGTAAGACGACATGTACAGGTGACGGTAGGGGAGGGGCTTGCTCCTCCCGAAGATCCGGTTAATGAATTCCCTGTGTCCGGGCAGCAAAAGAACGATAACAGTCGTTTGAAACTTGATTTCCGAGTGTAACTGCTCAAGATTTCGACATGTTGCCGAACCATACACGCTACACAAAGCAGCTGAAATACCACTCCCCCGGGGACAAAAAACGGGCTGTTGCAAATGCGTCAAAAGCATTTGCAACAGCCCGTTCCGGGTTCTGTGCCATTTGAATGAATGGTTGTGTTTGCACGATCATGCATTGGCATTTGCCGCATCAGACCGTATCGGAGGCAGGTCAACGCGCCACTTCCTGCATTTCGTATGCTTCCAGGATGTCGCCTTCTTTGATGTCGTTGAAGCGCTCCAACCCGATGCCGCACTCATAGCCGTCGGCCACTTCGCGCACATCGTCCTTGAAGCGGCGCAGAGACGAGATCTTGTCTTCAAAGACCACCACACCGTCACGCACCACGCGGATCTGCGCTTTGCGGGTGACCTTGCCGTCCAGCACATAGGAACCGGCAATGGTGCCGACATTGGGCACATGGATGGTCTGGCGCACCTCGGCGTGCCCCAACAGCACTTCTTTGAACTCTGGAGCGAGCAGGCCCTTCATGGCCGCGGTGATCTCCTCGATGCACTCATAAATGACGCGGTAGGTGCGGATGTCCACACCCTGGCGCTCGGCGGTGTCCAGCGCGTTTTTGTCGGGGCGGACATTAAAGCCCACGATGATGGCGTTGGATGCCGCGGCAAGCATGACATCGTTTTCGGTAATGCCGCCGACCGCCGCATGGATGACCTGCACTTTGACATCATCCTGCGCGATCTTTTCAAGGGAGGATCTGACCGCTTCGGCAGAGCCGTCCACATCCGCCTTGAGAATGACAGACAAGGTCTTTGCCCCCTCGGAAATGCGGGCGAACAAGTCGTCCAGCGAGACCTTTGCGGCGGCGCCGAAGGCCTCTTGTTTGGCCTTTTCGCGGCGCTGCTCCGCCAGGGAACGCGCCATTTTTTCGTCTTCCACAGCGTTGAATTCATCGCCCGCCTGCGGCACTTCCGACAGACCCAAGATCTCCACAGGCACGCTCGGCCCGGCCTGGTCGACCAGGCGGCCGTTGTCGTCCATCATGGCGCGCACACGACCCACGGCCGTGCCGGCAATGACGATGTCGCCCTGGTGGAGAGTGCCGTTCTGCACCAGCACGGTGGCCACGGGGCCCCTGCCACGGTCCAGGCGGGATTCGATGACAAGACCCTTGGCGCGGCGGTTGGGGTTGGCCTTCAGCTCTTTGACTTCCGCCACCAGCAGCACGCTTTCAAGCAGGGATTCAATGCCCATGCCTGTCAGCGCGGAGACGGGCACGCAGATGGTGTCGCCACCCCATTCTTCGGGCAGCAGTTCATATTTGGTCAGCTCTTGCTTGACCTGGTCGGGGTTGGCGTGCGGCTTATCCATTTTGTTGATGGCAACGATGATGTCGATGCCTGCCGCCTTTGCATGGTTGATGGCTTCCACGGTCTGGGGCATGATGCCGTCATCTGCCGCCACCACCAGAATGGCGATGTCGGTGGCCTGTGCGCCACGGGCGCGCATGGCGGTAAAGGCCTCGTGACCGGGCGTGTCAAGGAAGGTGATGTTATGGCCGTTGATGTTCACACGGTAAGCGCCGATGGCCTGGGTGATGCCGCCTGCCTCACCGCCGGTGACATTGGTGTGGCGGATGGCATCCAGAAGGGAAGTCTTGCCGTGGTCGACATGCCCCATCACGCAGACAACGGGACTGCGCTCCTGCAGCATCTCTTCGGGGTCTTCTGTCTCGTCAAAGAGTTTTTCTTCAATGGTGACCACCACTTCTTTGGTGACCTTGATGCCCATTTCTTCCGCCACGAGATAGGCGGTGTCATAGTCCACCGTTTCGTTGATGGAGGCCATCACGCCCAGCTTCATCAACTGCTTGATGACCTCGCCGGAGGTCTTTTTCATGCGGGAGGCCAACTCCGAGACGACGATCTCATCCGGGACGGTGATCTCCAGCTGCTTTTTGCGGGCCATTTCGGCCTCGATGCGCTTCATCTTCTCTTTGGCCATGCGCGCCTTGTCTTTGGCGCTCTTGCCTTGAGAGCGGTTATCCTGCTTCTTCAGCTTCTGGCGCTGGGGCGAATAGTCACTTGCGGGGGTGGTGAAGCGCTCCAGTCGCTCGTCGTATTTAGAGAGGTCAACGGTGGTGGAACGGGTGTCTACCACGCGGGTCTTGGGGGCCTTGGTTTCCACTACTTCCACCGTGCCGGTAGGGGCGGGGATAGCATCGGAGAGCAAACTCTTGCCGCCGCGTTTGTCGGGGCGCTGTGCCTTCTCTTCTTTCTTGGGCTGGGGCTTCTGGGTCAGCGCAGACTTTTCAAAGCGGCTGAACCGGTCCACCGGCTCTTTTTTCTGCAACGGTTTGACTTCTTTTGCAGGTGCGGGGGCGGCTGCTTCTTTTTTTGCCTCCTGCACTTTTGCCTTTTCAGCTTCCTTTTTGGCCAGGGCAGGGGTGACAGGCGCGGGGGCGGGTTGCGCTGTTGCCGTTTGCGCGGGCTGTGCGGCCTTTGCGGCGGCGCGGGCGGCACGGCGGGCCTTGTCTTCTTCGGCCAGGCGCTGCTCCTGCTGTTGACGGAAGGCCTCCATCTTCTTCTGCAGTTCTGCCTGGTTGATGGGGCCTTTGCGTGCCGGTTCCTGGGCGCGGGGGCGTGTGGGGGCACTGCCTGCCACTTTGGGAGAAGAAGCGGGTCCTGCAACCTTCTGTGCGGGTCTGGGCTGTGCGGCGGGCTGAGAGGGGGCCGGCCGTTCAGCGGCTTTCTTTTCGGGTCTTTCGGGGGTGATCTCCGACTTTCTGACGGTGGAGGAGATGGAGACGCGGCTCATGATGTCGTTTATGGCATCGTTTTTGTCCTTTTTGTCCGCTTTGGCAGAGGCGGAAGCGCGGGGTGCCGTATCCGCCGGCTTTTCTGCCGTGGCCTTCTGCTTTTCCTTTTTGGGCAGGTCGCTGTGCAGGGTGGCCTTGCCGTCCAGATAGTCGTCCAGATTTTCGATCTGATTGCGCTGTGTCAGCACCTGCAGAAAGATCTGGTACTCCGCATCCTCCAGCGTGGAGCCGGTGTTCTTTTCAATGCCCAGGTCTTTGAACAGGGCAATGACATCTTTTGTTTTGAGGTCAAAATCCTTTGTCAGGTCGGTGATTCTCTTTGCCTTTTGTGCCATACTTTTTTCTCCTCTCACTGTGGCGCCGCATTGCCCTCTTCGGGGAGGGCATCCGGCAGTTCTGTACACGTCGCGCGCAGGCGCCGGGCCATGCCCCCGTCGGTGATGGCCGCGGCGACGATCTCTCTGCCGCCGCCGAGCATCTCTCCCAGAAGCCCGTCGGCCTGCAATGTCAGATAAGGGATGCCGTGCGCGTGGCACAGACCCCATAGCTTGCTTTTCGTGTTGGATGATGCCGAGCTGTCGATCAGCACCAGGGCGGTGTTCTTGTTCTTGCGCACCGCCTCGCAGGTGGCGGCGGTGCCGGGCAACGCCCGCCCCGCCCGTCTTGCCAGCCCCAGCATCCCGCGGAAGGAGGGGGTGGGCAGGTATACCTTTTCACGGTCAAACACATGTTCTATGGACATAGGGACTCCAACTCTGCCGCCAACCGGTCATAGACGGCATCCTCTACCTTTGCCCCCAGCGAATAGCCCAGCCGGTCGCCCTTGCGGGCGCGGCGCAGGCAGGCGAGGTCGCGGCACAGGTAAGCCCCGCGGCCGTTGAGGCGGCCGGCTTTGTCCAGCTTGATCTCGCCTTCCGGCGTGCGTACCACACGCACCAACTCTGCCTTGGGCTTTTTCTGCCCGCAGGAACAGCACTTCCGCTCCGGGATCTTACGGGGTGCATTTTGCATAGATATGTCCTTCTGCCCGTATCAGGCCTTGATATCGATTTTATAGCCCGTCAGCTTGGCGGCGAGCTTGGCGTTCTGCCCCTCTTTGCCGATGGCCAGCGACAGCTGGTTGGGGGCAACGGTCACGCGGCAGGAGCGCTCGCCGTCCATCACCACACTGAGCACAGATGCGGGAGACAGCGCCTGGGCAATGTATTCTTCCGGCACTTCGCTGTAACGGATGATGTCGATCTTCTCGTTTGAAAGTTCCCCCAGAATGGAGGCGATGCGCATCCCGCCCTGCCCGATGCAGGCACCGATGGCGTCCACGTCTTCGTCGGAAGACCAGACGGCGATCTTGGTGCGGCTACCCGCATCGCGGGACACACCCTTGATCTCCACTGTGCCGTCGGCAATTTCGGGGATCTGCAGCTCAAACAGCCGTTTGACAAAGCCGGGATGCACGCGGGACAGCAGAATGATGGGGCCGCGGGTGTCGCCGGAGCGGACCTCGGAGATGTAGACCTTGATCTGGTCGCCGGGGCGGTGGACCTCGCCGGGAATCTGCTCTGCCTTCTGCAACACTGCGGTGCCGTTGCCCACATCCAGGATCAGGTTGCCGGTCTGGTCGTCTACCTTATAGACGGTGGCGCTGATGATCTCCTCTTTTTTATTTTCATACGCGCGGGCCAGGTTGGTGCGCTCGGCTTCGCGGATGCCCTGGATGATGACCTGCTTTGCGGCCTGTGCGCTCAGACGGCGGAAGTTCTTGAGCTTCAGTTCCGTCTCCACGACGCTGCCCACCTTGTGGCGGCGGTTGAGGGTCTTGGCCTCTTCCAGGGAGATCTCACATACGGGATCGGTCACTTCTTCCACGACTGTCCGCTGCCAATTGTCCCCAGTTTGTCCATGTTCTTTGGATATTCGCCGTTTTCTACCCAGGTACCGAGCAGCTCGCACAGGATGCGGCGGAAATACTCGTGTCTCGGATAGGACAGGAAGCTTCTGGAGTCGGTGAGCATACCGATGAAGTTGCCCAGCAGGCCGAGATTGGCGAGCGAGGTCATCTGCTTCATCATGCCGGTCTTGTTGTCGTTGAACCACCATGCGGAGCCCTGCTGAATCTTGCCGACTGCATCGGAATTCTGGAAGCAGCCCAGAATGGTGCCAATCGCCTCGTCGTCGTTCGGATTCAGGCTGTAGATGATGGTCTTCGGCAAATTGCCCGTTTCGTTGAGCGCGTTGAGGAAGTCCGCCATCTGGCTGGACGGTGCATAGTTGTTGATGCAGTCATAGCCGGTGTCCGGACCGAGCTTGTTGTACATGCCGGTGTTGTTGTCGCGCTTGCAGCCGTAATGCAGCTGCATAGCCCAGCCAAGGCGGGCATATTCGCCGCCGACAAAGATCATATACGCGGTCTTGAACTTGAGCTCTTCCTCACGGGTGATCGGCTCGCCCGCCAGACGCTTGGCAAAGATCGCCTCGATCTCGTCCTCAGCCGCCGGAACGTACATGACATACTCCAGCGCGTGGTCGGATGCGCGGCAGCCCATGGAATCAAAGAATGCCATGCGCTTTTTGAGCGCTTCCTTGAGGTCGGCATAGGTCTTGATTTCCATTTCCGCCGCAGCGCCCAGCGTCTTGAGATAGTCGGCATAATCCGGCTTCTCCAGATTCATCGCCTTGTCCGGACGCCATGCCGGCAGAACCTGCACGTCAAAGCTGTCGTCTTCTGCGATGACCTTGTGCCATCTCAGGTCGTCCGCCGGATCATCAGTCGTGCAGATCAACGTGACGCCGGACTGGCGGATCAGGTTGCGGACGCTCATGGACGGTTCCTGCAGCTTGGCATTGCACAGGTTCCATACCTCTTCCGCGGTGTCAGCACCCAGCACGCCGGTGTAGCCGAAATAGCGCTGCAGCTCAAGATGGCTCCAGTGGAACAGCGGGTTGCCAATCGCCTTATCCAGTGTCTCTGCCCATTTCTGGAACTTCTCACGGTCAGATGCGCCGCCGGTGATGTAATACTCATCAATGCCGTTGGAACGCATCTGGCGCCACTTGTAGTGGTCGCCTCCCAGCCAGACCTGCGTGATGTTGTCGAACTTGCGGTCCTCCGCAATTTCCTGCGGATTGATATGGCAGTGGTAATCGAGTACCGGAACCTGTGCCGCATAGCCATGATACAGCTCCTGTGCGGTTTCGGTGCTCAGAAGGAAATCTTTATCCATAAACGGTTTCATAAATACAGGCTCCTTTCACTTAAACGTAACCCATCAGGCTCGGCAGCCACAGGCTGATCATCAGAATATAGGTAACCAGCAGCAGGACAACAAAGATGGCAGCGAAATAGATCAGCAGCTGCTTCACTACTGTCTCAATCTTGACGCCGCCGACCTTTACGCCGACGAACAGCGTCGTGCCGACTGGCGGGGTGATGGTACCGATGCAGAGGTTGAAGATCATCATG
>CAMGGT010000053.1 GCA_946055715.1 uncultured Clostridia bacterium
ACCGCCCCGAATACCAAAACCCACAAGGAGAAAAAACATGAATCCCAAACTCAAAAAATGGCTCCCCTTCATCATCGGCGGCGCTGTGCTGCTGACCGTGTCCATTGTATTGGTCGCGTGCTTCTTAAATCCGAATGACAACAAAACCGTCTACAACAACGAGACAGACCCGCTGGTCTTTTCTACCCTGGAGGTCGACAAGGTCTTCAACCCCTTCTTCTCCACCTCCGCCACCGACAGCAATGTGGTGGGCATGACCCAGATCTCCATGCTGTCAAACGACAAAGAGGGCCATTATACCTACGGCGACGGTGAGGCCGTCGTGGTGAAGGACCTGCAGATCGTCACCGTCGGCAGGCCGGATGTGGACCAGACCACCACCTACTATTTCGTGCTGAAAAACAATGTGCAGTTTTCCAACGGCAGCTATCTGACCATCCGAGATGTGCTGTTTAACCTGTATGTCTACCTTGACCCTGCCTACACCGGCTCCAGCACCATCTACTCCACAGACATCGTGGGGCTCAAAGAATACCGCACCCAGTCTGCAGACGAGACCGAGCAGGACAACTTCATGGCACAGTTCCAGACCGAGGCCTCTGCCCGCATCGAGGCGCTGGTGGACGCGGCAACCAACATTCTGGACGAAAACACCAACCTTGACGCCGACGGTCTGCGCGAAAAATTGGTGGCGTATGCCGCCGACAACGGCACCGGCTATGCCCACATCGTGGAGGACTATGACAAGGCGCTGACCCTGTTCCGTGAGGAGCTGGAAAACGACTGGTCCAACTCGCTTAACTCTTATGAAGACATCAAGTTCTTTGACAAAGACGGCAACGAACACACGGAAGCAAAGTTTGTGACCGATGTGGAGGCCTTCCTCTACAATTACAACTACATCACATGGAGCAGAAAGGATGCCGAACTGACCTACGGCGCCGGCTCCAAAGAGACCGTTCGCGGCTGGACCAAAGAGCAGGCCATCGACTTTGTCTACCGCGCCAACATCCCCGACAACATCACCGAGGTGGTGCAATACTGGGTCACCGCCTCCAACCTTCACACCTATCTGACCAACCTGGCCATGGAAGAGCACTTCAATGGCCAGAGCAAAACCTATGAGAACATCTCCGGCATCCGCTTTGCCAACCGCACCGAGGCCGTCACCGTCAACGGCACCTCCTACGCCGCCCCCACCTACAATGCCGACGGCAGCGTGCGCGCGGGCAACGAGGTGCTGAGCATCACCATCAACGGCGTGGACCCCAAGGCCATCTGGAACTTTGCCTTTGCCGTTGCCCCCATGTACTACTATTCCGACGCAGAGCATATTGCCGCCTTTGACTTTGAGCGCAACTTCGGCGTGGAATACGGCTCCCAGACCTTTATGACCGAGGTGGTCAAGGACCCCGACAAGATCGGCGTGCCGGTGGGCGCAGGCCCCTATGCCGCCAGCAAGGCCTCCGGCGGCATCGGGAACATTTCGGCCGGCGACTTCTATGACAAGGGCGTCATCTACTTCGAGCGCAACCCCTACTACATCATGGGCCCCGCCGTCATCAACAAGGTGCGCTTCCAGGTGGTGTCAAGCACCCAGATCCTCAACACCCTCTACAACAAGCAGATCGACTTTGCCGAACCCAACGCCAAGCCCAAGACGATCGCCGAGCTCGACGGCAAAAAGGATGAGGGCATCGGCAACAAGTCCATCCGTACCTCCGGCTACGGCTACATCGGCATCAATGCCGGCAAGGTGCCGGATCTGAAGGTGCGCCAGGCCATCATGCACAGCATCAACACCTTAAAGTGCGTGGAATACTATCAGAACACCGCCACCCCCATCTACCGCTCCCTGTCCATGGCCAACTGGGCCTATCCCAAAGGCGCCACCGCCTACTATCCCTACATCGGCGGCCCTGTGCCGGAAGATCTGAGTGTGGTCAACCGCGATTACAGAGAGTATGTGACCGCCCTCGGCAAATCGGCGGGCGACACATTGACCCTCGAAGAGCAAAAGGCATTCATCACCTCTCTTGTGGAAGAAGCGGGCTATTCTCTCAACGGAGACGGCGTGTATCAGAAGGGCAACTCCCTGCTCAAATACACCTTCACCGTCGCGGGTGAAGAGACCGACCACCCCGCCTGGCAGGCCATGTGGGACGCGGGCGTGCTGCTCAACGGCTGGGGCTTTGATATCAACGTCACCACCGACGCCAACGCGCTGAAAAAACTGTCCACCGGCGATCTGACCGTGTGGGCGGCGGCATGGGGCTCCACCATCGACCCGGATATGTTCCAGGTCTACCACAAGGATTCCACCGCCACCTCCACCCTCAACTGGGGCTATAAGCAGATCAAGCAGAATGTGGGCGGCAAATACGACACAGAGCTGGCCATGATCGAAAAACTTTCTGAGATCATCGACGACGCACGCAAGACCACCGATCAGTACGAGCGTGCAGACCTGTATGCAGAAGCGCTTGACCTGGTGATGCAGCTGGCCATTGAGTTGCCCACCTACCAGAGAGACGACCTCTTTGCCTACAACACCGACAAGATCGACGAAAGCACCTTCACCCCGGACAGCGAGCTTTCTCCCTATAAAGGACTGACCAGCGACCTGTACCGCGTCTCACTCGTCACCGAAAGATGACGGCACCGCGGAGGGGGCGGCCGTGCCGCGGCACCCCTTCCGGCCAAAAACGAATGTACGGAAGAGAAAATGTTTAAGTATATTGTCAAACGTTTGCTGATTTCCATCCTCATTCTCGTCGGCGTTTCCCTCATCATCTACACCATGGTGCGGCTGATGCCCAGCGACTATGTGGACCGGAAGTTCGCCACCCAGATCCAGACGGGTGCCGTTGACGAGGCCGAACTGCAGCACTTCAAGGAGCTGTACGGCATCGGCGACTCCTCCTTTAAGGGCATCGTCGGCGGGTACCTCAAATGGATGGGCAACCTTGTCCGGGGAGACCTGGGCACCTCCTTCAAGTATGAAAAGCCCGTGGCGCAGGTCATCGGAGAGAATATGTGGATCTCCTTTGCCATCGCGGTGGTGGCCACCATTCTGCAGTTTCTCATCGCCATACCGCTGGGCATTTCCAGCGCCACCCACCAGTACTCTGTGCGGGATTATACGGTCACGGTCTTCACCATGATCGGCCTGTCGCTGCCCACCTACTTCTTTGCCGCCATCGTCATCAAGCTGTTTGCGGTAGACCTGGGGTGGCTGCCCGCCAACGGACTGATCTATGCCACCAAAGACTATGCCGAAACCTTCCTCGGTGGGCTTGAAAAGTTCGGAGACATCATCCAGCACCTTATCCTGCCCATTTCGGTCAGCGTGATCCTGTCCATCGGCGGCCTGATGAGATATACCCGCACCAACACCCTGGAGGTGCTGGGGGCAGACTACATACGCACCGCGCGTGCCAAGGGCCTGTCTGAAAACAAGGTCATCTACAAGCACGCCTTCCGCAACACCCTCATTCCGCTGGCCACCCTGCTGGCGGGCATCCTGCCCTCCCTGTTCGGCGGCATGATGATCACCGAGCAGGTCTTCGGCATCGACGGCATCGGCCGACTGGCCTACCAGGCCTTGCGGGAAGGGGATGTGCCGTTTGTGATGGGCTATAACATGTTTCTGGCCATCCTCACCGTGATCGGCACATTGCTCTCGGACCTGATGTACTCCATCGTTGACCCGCGCGTCAAACTCGGAAAGTGAGGCGGAACCGATGATAGAAGAAAAAAACACCGCCGCCGCACTGGAAGCAGACGAGGTGGCGGCAGAAGAAGAGACCGTTCTGGAAGAGACCTACAAAGAAATGAGCCCCGTGCGGCTGGTGCTGCGGCGGTTCTTCCGCTCCAAGCTCTCCATTGTGGGGCTGGTGATGATTATTTTCCTGTTTCTGTTCTCCTTCCTCGGCCCGGTCATCTACAACAAGTGGGGCGAGGTGACGGTCGACCACTCCCCCGTCATCAACACCATCTACAGCACCTATACCCACCGCGACGCGGCCGGAAATGAGATCACCGTGGTGGAAGTGCTGGAACACAAAAGCACCACCAACACCTATGCCGCCCCCGGCGGCGAACACCTGCTGGGCACGGATGACAAGGGCATGGATGTGTTCGTACGGCTGATGTACGGCGGGCGCATCTCGCTGACCATCGGCTTCATCGTCGTGCTGCTGGAGACCCTCATCGGCGTGGTGCTGGGCGGCATTTCCGGCTATTTCGGCGGCTGGGTCGACCAGGTGATCATGCGCATTGTGGACATCTTCAACTGCATTCCCACATTGCCCATTCTGCTGATCGCCTCCGCCATGATCGACTCCTGGCAGATCGAGGCAGACAAACGCATCTACATCCTCATGGCCATCATCACCCTCTTCAGCTGGAGCGGCGTGGCGCGCCTGGTGCGCGGGCAGATCCTGTCTCTGCGCGAGCAGGAATACATCACCGCCACCGAGGTCATGGGTCTGCCTGCCTGGCGCAAGATCTTCTGCCACCTCATCCCCAATGTCATGCCGCAGCTCATCGTCTCTATGACCCTGGGCCTGGGCAGCGTGATTTTGTATGAGTCCACGCTGAGCTACCTCGGCCTGGGGGTGCAGTTGCCCAAGGCGGCGTGGGGCACCATGATCGCCACCGCAAACGACCCGGAGGTGCTCAGCTATCATGTCAACATGTGGTTGCCGGCCGGTGTGATGATCGTCATTGCCGTGCTGGGCTTCAACTTCATCGGAGACGGCCTGCGCGACGCCATGGACCCGAAGGCGAGGAAGTGAGAAGATGAAAAAGAACGACCAATATATATCTATTAAGGAAAGCCGCCGCATCATCCGTGAGAATATCCGGCAGATGAAATACTATGAGGCGCAGAAGCGCAAGCCCCGCGAACTCTCCGAATATACCGCGCCCATGAGAAGCAACGACAACCTGATCGAGATCGACAACCTCAAAACCTGCTTTTTTACCGACAACGGCACCGTGATGTCGGTCAACGGCGTGTCTTTTGATGTGCCCAAGCAGAAGATCGTGGGCGTGGTGGGCGAGTCGGGCTGCGGCAAATCGGTCACCTCCCTCTCCATCATGCAGCTGGTGCAGGCGCCCCAGGGGCAGGTGGTAGACGGGCAGATCCGCTTCAATTCCGGCGAGCTGGGTCAGACGGAAGACGGGCGCGACATCGCCTATGACATCGCCAGGACCCCCACAAGCGAAATGTACCGCATCCGCGGCAAAGACATCACCATGATCTTTCAGGAGCCCATGACCAGTCTCAACCCCGTGTTCACCATCGGGTATCAGCTGGATGAGGTCTCTTTCCTGCACACGCCCGGCATCTCAAAGGAAGACGCCCGCGCCACCAGCATCGAGATGCTGCGCAAGGTGGGCATCTCCATGCCGGAGCATACCTACGAATCTTACCCCCACGAGCTGTCGGGCGGTATGCGCCAGCGGGTGATGATCGCCATGGCTCTGGCGGGCGACCCCAAGCTCATCATTGCAGACGAACCCACCACCGCGCTGGATGTGACCATTCAGGCGCAGATCCTGGAGCTGCTACGCGACCTGCAGAAGAAGCAGGGCTGTTCCATCATGCTCATCACCCATGACCTGGGCGTCATTGCCGAAATGGCAGACGAGGTGGTGGTGATGTATGCCGGCCGCGTGATCGAAAAGGGCACCGCGCAGGACATCTTCCATCATCCCCTGCACCCCTATACCATCGGCCTGCAGAAGTCCAAACCCATGATCAATACCGACACAAACGAGCCGCTTTACTCCATTCCGGGGCAGGTGCCAAGCCCCATCAATCTGCCCAACACCTGCTATTTCCGCGGCCGCTGTGACAAATGCAACAAAAAGTGCGCCGGCCCCTATCCCGCCGGGGTGCAGGTCTCAGATACCCATTGGGTGGCCTGCTATCTCTACGAAAACGGAAAGGAGGAGAACCAATGAGCGAAAACCAAGCCGCACAGGCAACCGAAGACACCGTTCTTGCCCCCTCCTCCGACCGTGAGATCCTGCGGGTGGAACACCTGCAAAAGTTTTTCCCCATCGAAACCAACTTCTTCGGCCGCCCCACCGCCTATCTGCGCGCCGTGGACGACATCTCCTTCTCGGTGGAGCGCGGCACCACGCTGGGCATCGTGGGCGAGTCGGGCTGCGGCAAGACCACGCTGGGCCGCACCATCCTCAAACTCTATGAGCCGACGGGCGGCAGGGTGTTTTTTGAAGGCACAGACATCACCGACCTCGGCCGGCATGATATGCTGCGCTACCGCACAGACATCCAGCTGATCTTCCAGGACCCCTACTCCAGCTTACCCCCCCGCATGACGGTGGGCAACATCATCGGCGAGGCGGTGCGCCTGCACCACATCGTCCCGGCAGAGGAAGTGCATGACTATGTGCTGGACATCATGCAGAAGTGCGGCCTGCGCCCCCAGTTCTATGAACGGTACCCCCACGAGTTCTCCGGCGGTCAGCGCCAGCGCATCTGCATTGCCCGCGCCCTGGCCGTGAAGCCCAAGCTGGTCATCTGCGACGAGCCGGTGTCTGCCCTGGATGTGTCCATTCAGGCACAGATCATCAACCTGCTCAAAGACCT
>CAMGGT010000054.1 GCA_946055715.1 uncultured Clostridia bacterium
GGTTCGGGAAATCTTTGCCGGGGTCGTGGGAACGGCACTGCCGGTGGGGGTAGGTTCCTATGCCCGGCAGGGCCTTGTCAGCGCCGAGCATCCAGTGAATGATAGCCCACCTCATCCATTTTTTCCAGGATGGGCAGCATTTCCTCGGTCGTCATGCGGGTGGCGGCCAGGGACTGGTGCGCGTCCCGCAGCACCGTTTCGGTAATCAGTACTTTAGACATATTTCGCATCCTTTCAAGAACTTAGGCAAACCACATCAGAAACACGCCCGCGGCCACGGCAGAACCGATGACCCCGGCCACATTCGGCCCCATGGCATGCATGAGCAAAAAGTTGGCAGGGTTCTCTTTGCGGCCCACATCCTGTGCGACGCGCGCGGCCATGGGCACGGCAGAAACACCGGCAGAACCGATGAGGGGATTGATCTTTCCCTTGGTGAGAAAGCACATCAGCTTGGCAAACAAAAGCCCGCCGCAGGTGGAGAGGATAAAGGCACACAGGCCGAGAGCGATGATCATCAGCGTTTTCCAATCCAAAAACGAGGCGGCGTTTGCGGTGGCGCCCACCGACACACCGAGAAAGATCGTGACAATGTTGCACAACTCATTCTGTGCCGTTTTGGAGAGGCGCTCTGTCACCCCCGACACATTGAAGAGGTTGCCCAGCATCAGAAAGCCGATGAGGGGTGCGGCATCCGGCACAAAGAACACCACAAGCAGGGTGGTCAGAATCGGAAACAGCACCTTTTCCAGCCGGCTCACGGGGCGCTGGTTATGCATTTCGATCATGCGTTCCTTTTTGGTGGTCAGCAACTTCATGCAGGGGGGCTGGATCATGGGGATCAGCGCCATATAACTGTAGGCGGCAATGGCGATCGCGCCCAGCAACTGCGGTGCCAGTTGCTTTGTCACCGTGATGGCGGTGGGGCCGTCTGCTCCGCCGATGATGCCGATGGCGGCTGCCTCTTCCGGCGAAAAGCCGAGCAGAAGTGCACCGAAGAAGGCGGCAAACACGCCAAACTGTGCGGCCGCACCCAGCAGCAGAGACTTAGGGTTGGCCAAAAGCGGCGTAAAGTCGGTCATGGCCCCCACACCCATAAAGATGAGGGAAGGGTAGATGCCCAGTTTGACACCCAGATACAGAATATCTACCAGACCACCTTCGCTGAGCACTTCCTGTACCATCAGCCCCAGCGGGACATGTTGTCCTTCGAGAATGAGCCCCTTTGCGATGTAATACTCGTCATAGAAGAGATCAGAGTGCATCAGCCCCGCGCCCGGCAGATTGGCAAGAAACATGCCGAAAGCGATGGGGAGCAAGAGCAACGGTTCAAACTTCTTGACGACGGCCAGGTAGACCAGCACGCCGATGATGACATACATAATCAGCGTTTTGTACCATTCCGGATCGGCAAATAAGTTGGCAAACCCGGTGCTTTCGACAAAACGCTGCAACATTTGCAGAATCATACAGGAAAGCCTCCCGTCAGCCGATCACAGCCAGCGTGTCGCCTGCCTGAACGGTAGCGCCCTTCTGCACGGGAAGGGCAACGATCTTGCCATCGCAGGGGGCGGGAATGTCGTTTTCCATTTTCATGGCTTCCAGCACCAGAACGGTATCGCCCTTTTTGACGGTCTGCCCCATGGTGACTTTCACATCCAGAATGTTGCCGGGCATCGGGCTGGTCACATTTGTGCCTGCCACATTGGCGGCAGGTGCGGCTGCGGGTGCAGGGGTCGCGGCGGGAGCTGCCGCAGGGGCAGAAGCGGCGGCAGGTGCGGGTGCGGCCGCAGGGGCGGCACCTCCGGCCATTTCTTCCACGGTCACTTCATATACTTTTCCGTTGACGGTAATTCTCAGATTTTTCATTATATTCTACCTCTCAATGTATTCTTTTGAAAGAAACAGCGCGGAACTTGCTTTGTGGGGCGCTTTCCTCAGCGGCATAGATGGCCGCGGCGATCACGGCGGCAATCTCGTCTTCATCCCCTGCGGGGGCAACGGTCGTAACGGGGGCGGGTGCGGCAACGGCATCGGCTTCTTTTTTGGCTTTTGTCTTGTCGCCGCGGTGCAGCAGATAGTGCAACAGTTCAAGAGACAGCCACAGAATCGTCAGCACAAGAAACACCGTAAGCATGCCGATGAAAACCACTTGCCCGCCGTACACAAGCTTTTCGGCGTATGTTTCGGGGTTGGTCGTGGCATCCAGTAAGAAATTCATCTTCTCACCTCACAGTATGTCCACGGTGTGGCGTTTGGCAACCGGGCCTTCTCCGCGGAGCATATACAGGGCAGAGCAAACGCGCGCGCGAACTTCTTCTGTGTCGATGATGTCATCCACCTCGCCATAGGCCGCGGCACAGAGAGCGGAAGAATGTTCTTCGACCCACTGCTTTTCCAGCGCCAGACGGCTTTCGGGAGAGGTGACTTTGTCGTTCTGCGCAAAGGCAACCGCCGCATCCGCGGCAAGAATGCCCACCTCGGCCTGCGGCAGGGCATACACCAGGTCTGCCCCCACGGCCTTGGAGCCAAGCAGAATATAGGCGGCGCCGATGGCGCGACCGCACAGCAGGGTGATCATGGGAATGTCTGCCTCTGCATACGAGCGGGCAAGACGGGCAAGTTCGGCCGAGAAGAGGGGTTCGTTTGCGGCATCGGCGGCAACGCCCTTCGCGTCCACAAGCGTGACAAGGGGCAGGTCATAGGCATCGCACAGAGACACAAATCGAGCGGCGCGCCGGGCATCTGCGGCGGTCAGCTTGCCCTCGCTTTGCTGAGGGTCGCTTGCGAGAATACCGCAACGCACACCGCCCACTGAGGCAAGGCAGGTATAAACGCCGCTTTCCTTGGCATGGTAAACTTCCAGCACGCTACCCGCGTCTGAAAGTGCAGTTGCACGGCCGACGGCATTCGTTTGCCATTGGGCTTCGCTTACGGCGCGGTTGGGGTCGTCTGCGGGGGTGCGCTCGTCTGCCGCCTCATCACACACGGCGGGGAGGTGGGCCAGCAAAGCGCGTATGTAGGCAAGGCAGGTCTCTGTCATTCCGCTTTCGGAAAGCAGAGCATTCTGCGCGTCTGCCACACCCGTGAGGGTAGGGGATGACACATAGAGTTCTGCGTTTTCGGTTGATACAACAAAATCAAACATCGCGGCAACCGATGCCAGCACACCTGTGCAGGGTCCGTCGATCAGGGCGATCTGAGGCACAGCCCCCGAGGCCTCGGTCACGCAGGAAATGATCTTTCCATAGGCGGCCATGGCAGACACGCCCTCATATACCGACGCGCCGCAACTGTCAAAGATGCCCACCACCGGCGCACCGTTTGAAAGGGCGAGGTGATACAGGGCCTCGATCTTGGCCGCGTGATTTTCGTCAATGGCGCCGCCCAGACGCGCGCCGTCCTGTGCAAAGGCGTACACAAGTGCACCGTCCACCGCGCCATACCCGGTGACGACCCCTTCCAGCGCTTCGGCGCCGGTATCTGTCATGAGGGCATTCCGTCTGACGAACACACCCGTTTCCACAAATGTGCCCTCGTCAAACAGTCGCCCGAGTTTTGCACGCGCGGCAGAGCAACCGACGGCTTCACGCGCACGGGCAATCGCTTGCTGCAAAGTGACTGTTTCTTCCATGATGAACCTTCCTTAGCATTACTGTTTTACGGAGTTTTTTTTTGGATAAATCCAAAAACACCGCAATCTTCACCAAATATCATTTTACACAAACATTCCCCTTTTGTCAACCGTCAGCCGTCAATTCGCGACAAAATATTTTTTGTGGCGCATCCTTTCGGGCAAGGGATTTGACAGGGGCGCAAACCTGTGGTAGAATAGCGGCAGAAACAGGATGCGTTTCGCTGTCGGAATACAACCCATCACGGAAGGAGAAGTCGGTGAAGATCAGATACAACGAAGACCGGGCAATGGTGCAGAAGATCCGGGAAGGGATACTGAAAAAAGGTGGGTATTGCCCCTGCCGTCTTGCCAAAACGGAAGATAACCTGTGCATGTGCCGGGAGTTCAGAGAACAGATCGCAGACCCCGAATTTGAGGGATACTGCCATTGCAGATTATATTACAAGGAGAAATAATATGCCTATCCTCACGCTGACGCTTGAAAATTTTGAGGCAGAGTTGAATGCCTCTTCTCTGCCGATGGTCGTGGACTTTCATGCACAGTGGTGCGCCCCATGCAAGATGATGGCCCCCATCATGGAGGAACTGGCCGCCGCCCATCCCGAGATCCGTTTTGCCCAATGCGATGTGGACGAATGCTACCCCATCGCTGAACATTTCGGCGTTAATGCCGTGCCCGCTTTCCTGCGGTTTGAGGGGGAAGAGGTGGTTTCGCGCACCGCCGGATACCAGTCGGGAGAAGAGCTGTTGACTGCCCTCGACTTCTGATGCTCGGAAACCGCCCGAAAGGCAAAAGACCATTTGCAAAAGTTGTCTACTTATATAAATGAAAGCAGATGGGGTTGTCGCATTAAAACCCCATGTGTTTCCTTGCTCTCTTTGCAACGATCACCACTATTTCTTTGCCCTTGCTATCGGTGAAGAGAAAAAAAGGACTGCCGCGGTGCCTATTTCTCGGCATTGCGACAGCCCCTTTTTCTCTCTTCGCCCCTGTCTTCATGCGACAGCCCCTTCTTCTGTTTGCTTGGCGGGCAATGTCAGGATTTGAAGACAGAGAACAGTGCCATGCGTTTGACAGACATGCGGTAGGCACGCTCGAAGTCCTCGGTGCTTTTGGCGCAGTATTCCATGTCTCCGTAGATTCTGAAAAGAACATACGCGCCGATTTTCAGCGACAGTTTTTCAGCTTCAAGGTCTTCCAGCATTTTCAGCGCGGCGGCAAAGCGGTCATCCGTCATCAGTTTGCGGGCGGCCATGTGCCGTGCCATTGCCTCGTCTGTGTAGGTATGTTTGACATCATCCCGCAGATAGTGAAACAGGTCTGAATTGACCGCGATCTCTGCCTCCCGACAGTAGGCGGCTTCGTCCAGTTCCAGACGCGGTGCCTGCGGGTTTTCGGCAATGGCAGAAAACAGATGGGCGGCGGCCAGCAGGTGGTGGGTCACATGAGATGTCTTGGCGGCAAATCCGGCCACGGCCGCCGCATGCTGCTTGGCCTGCGACAGCGAGCCGGAGACAAGCTCCGCTTCCGCCGCGCGGCAAGCGGCTTCACAGCGAAAAAAGGCGGTCTCGTCATCATTGCGGTCGCCAAAGGCCTCTTCTGCCAGCTTCAGACATTCGGCAAATCTGCCTTCTCCGAACAAGGCATACAGCCCAGGCATCACGGAGATCTTGCGGAAAGGGAAGGAGTCTGTCTCCTCTTCCAGCAGGTAGCCCGGGGGAATGCAGAGCCGCTTGGCCAAGGCCAGAAGTGTGGGAAGTGAGGGCTGTGCCGCCCCGCTTTCTATCTGCGAGAGCATATTGCGGGTCACAATGCCCTCTGCCAGTTCCTGCTGTGTCTGGTGCATCTCCTGTCGGCATTGGCGGATCTTTTCGCCCAGCGTCATTTTTCACTCACCCCCTCGCGCTCAAAGATGGTGTGGCCAAAGCTGTCGATGCCGACATACAGCGGCATCCGGCAGAGCTGCAGTTCTTTGACGGACTCGCACCCCAGCTCGTGATAGGCGACGACGCGCGCCGAGCGGATGTGGGCGGCGCACAGCGCACCCGCCCCGCCGATCGCGCAGAAATAGATGCCGCCGGTCTTTTGAATACAGGCGCGCACCTCTTCAGAGCGGTCGCCCTTGCCGATGGTGACAAGCAGCCCCTGCCGCGCCAGGGCAGGGTAGTAGGCATCCATGCGTGAAGAGGTGGTGGGGCCGCAGGAGCCGATGGGCAGACCGTCTGGCGCAGGGGTCGGGCCGGCATAGTAGATGGCGGCATTCTCAAAAGAAACGGGCAGCGGTTCGCCCGCCTTGTTCAGCGCCGCCCAGCGCTTATGTACGGCATCCCGCGCGGTATAAACCGTGCCCGAGAGCAGCACCCGGTCACCCGCGTGCAATGTGGGGATCCATGTGCGCATATCGCACAGATGCAGGTCAGGTGCGCTTTTTTGCGTCATCGGTCGGCTCACTTTCCAGTTTGAGATTGCCCAGCGGGTTCTGTTCCACCGCGGCTTTGATGTTTTGGTTGGAGATATGCGTGTAGATCTGCGTGGTGCTGAGTTGTGCATGCCCTAGCAGTTCCTGCAGAATGCGGACATCCACGCCTCCCTCCTGATACATCAGGGTGGCGGCCGTGTGGCGAAGCTTATGTACAGACAGTCCCCGTCCGCCAAGGCCTGCCATGTCCAGATATTTGTAGATCATGGCCTGCACGGTCTTGTTGCTGATGCGCCGGCCGTTTCGGCTGAGAAACAGCGCCTTCTGCGCTGCCTTTTCGGGGGTGCCGTCCAGGCGGGTCTTCATATAGGGATACAGGGCTTCACGGCAGGCATCATTGAGAAAGATCTCCCGCTTTTTGTTGCCCTTACCCGTGACGACAATGGTCTGCCAGTCCACGCTGATGTCGTTTAAGTTGATGCCCACCAGTTCCGAAAGCCGCATGCCGCAGTTGAGAAACAGGG
>CAMGGT010000055.1 GCA_946055715.1 uncultured Clostridia bacterium
TAGAAAAATACGACGGGTTCATGGCGGCCACCCGTGCCAGGTCATCAAGCGAGAAGGGGCGGCAGATGTTTCGGTCGATGTAGTCCATGGCCTTTTCCATCTGCGCCAGCGCGTCTGCCCGGGGTGCGGTGCGGCCGCTGTTGCCAATGTAGTCAAAGTCGCGGGTCAGCAGTACCAGCATTTCCACAAGGGTGGTGCGGATGACGGTCTCAAAGGCAAAGCCGTGTCCCAAAAACTCCCGCTCCATGCGGAAAAGCAGCCCCCGCATGGCCTCCGTGGCCTCGTTTGCGCGGGTCAGGCGGTTTTCAAAGGCGGCGTTTCTGCCTTGAAACACCTGCAGCAGCCCCGATTCGGCCAGGCCACTGTCAGACCACAGAAAGCGCGGCTCCACATGCAGGTTGAGCAGGTCAAACTTCTCCCCCGAAAAGACATCCGTGATGCAGTGCATTTCGTTGCTGCCGAACACAAAAACATCTCCCGCGCAAAAAGAATACTCCCTGCCGCCCACATTGTAGACCCCCGCGCCCGAGACCACAGCGGAGATCTCAAAGGCGGTGTGGTGGTGCTGGCGCAGGCGCCTCTTTCCGTCCGGCACCACAGAGTGAAACAGCTTCAGCGCGGCTGTTTCGGCGCGGTTTTTCAGCATGTATGAAACGGTGACCACAGCAGATCCTCCCATTGCGCATTCTTCCAAAAATAGTGGAAACACATCCAAATATAGTGGTTGCAAATCAGCTCTTTATCCCGTATTATAGTGCATATACGACAATCTGTCAACGGAGGAAAAAGAGCGCATGGAAAAAAATATCATAGACACGGTTTCGGCCAATGTCAACACCAATTCGTCCCCCTCGCAACTGGCCATTACCGACATCCGCGTGGCCAATGTCAACGGCATGCCCAAGCATTGCCCGTTGCTCAAGATCTATACCAACCAAGGCATTGTGGGGTATGGAGAGCTGCGGGACGCTTCCTCGCAGACCTATGCCCTGATGCTCAAATCCAGACTGCTGGGTGAGAACCCCTGCAATGTGGACAAACTCTTCCGCCGCATCCGCCAATTCGGCGGGCATTCCCGTCAGGGCGGCGGCGTGTCCGGCGTGGAGGTCGCCCTGTGGGACCTGGCCGGCAAGGCGTGGGGCGTGCCGGTCTATCAGATGCTGGGCGGCAAATTCCGCGACAAGGTCAGAGTGTATTGCGACACCGATGTGGAGGGCAAGCACACCGGCACCGACATGGGGCACGCGCTCAAGCGGCGCATGGACAGCGGCTTTACCTTCCTCAAAATGGACCTGGGCATTGAACTGCTGTTGGACATCCCCGGCTGTCTCAACGCCCCCGCCGGCATGCTGGAAGACATCAAACGGTATTCCATGAAGGCCATTCTGCACCAGAGCGGCTCTGTCGACATGGACATGATGCTCAGCCGCAATTACGACACCTTCAACCTCCCCCACTATGCCACGGGCATTCACCTCACGCAGAAGGGCATGGACTATCTCGAAAACTATGTCAAAGAGGTGAGAGAGATCATCGGCTATGAGGTGCCGCTGGCCATCGACCACTTCGGCCACATCTGCATTGAAGACTGCATCATGTTCGCGCGGCGGCTGGAAAAATACAACATCGCCTGGATCGAAGACATTGCCCCCTGGCACTATACAAAGCATTACGAAAAGATTGCCCACGCCTGCAATGTCCCCATCTGCACGGGTGAAGACATCTTCCTGGCCGAGAATTTCGAGCCGCTGATGGCCTGCGGCGGCGTGTCTGTGGTGCACCCCGACGTTCTCACCGTGGGCGGGGCATTGGAAATGAAGAAGCTGGGCGATATGTGCGACAAATACGGCGTGGCCATGGCCATCCACATGGCCGAAAGCCCGGTTGGCTGTATGGCGGCCGTGCATGCGGCGGCGGCCGTGCAGAATGTGCTGGCCGTGGAATTTCACTCGTCCGACGTGCCCTATTGGAACGACCTGGCCATCGGCATTGACCACCCCCTCATCCGCGATGGCTTCATCACCGTGCCGGATAAACCGGGCCTTGGTATTGACGAACTGAACGAAGACCTCATCTCAGAGCACATGCACGAAAAATACCCCGAAAAATGGGCAGACACAAGCGCCTGGGACAACGAATGGTCCAACGACCGCACCTGGAGCTGAAAGGAGCGTTATATGTTCGGACTGACAGGAAAAAAAGCGTTGGTCACCGGCTCCACGCAGGGCATCGGCCTTGCCGTGGCAAAACTGCTGGCCGGGCAGGGGGCCACGGTGTTCGTGCACGGGGCGACCTCCCTTGAAAAGTGCCGCAGGGCGTGTGAAGAAGTGCCGGGCGGCATCCCCGTGCTGGCCGACCTGGGCGAGCCGGACTGCGCCGATACCCTTTATCGGCAGACGGGGGATGTGGACATTCTGGTGCTCAACGCCTCCGTGCAGTACAAGACCGGATGGAACGAGATCACCTACGAGGCCTTCCGCCGCCAGACGGATGTCAACTTCGGCAGTTCGCTTGCGCTGATGCAGGTGTATGTGCCCCACATGCAAAAGCAGGCATGGGGGCGTATCGTCACCGTCGGCAGCGTCAACCAGTACAAACAGCACCCGGACCTGGCGGTGTATGCCGCCACAAAGTCCGCCCAGCTGAACCTGGCGGAAAACATGGCCCGCCAGCTGGCGCCCTTTGGTATTACGGTCAACAACATCGCCCCCGGCGTCATCGACACGCCACGCAATTCTGCGGCGCTGTCTGACGAAACATACAGGGCGGCGGTGATGCAAAAGATCCCCTGCGGCTATGCGGGCGAGCCGGAAGACATTGCCCCCGCGGTGCTGCTGCTCTGCTCGGAAGAGGGCAGATATATCACCGGCGCAGACATTCCCATTGACGGCGGCATGCGCCTGTAAGTGCCTACCCCAAATAAAGAAAAGAAATGAGGAGAGTATCATGAGCAGAAGAGATGATGTGATGCGCAGCTTTAACCTTCACCGCGACGAGACGGATGCGCGTGTGGCTGCCGGCATCGAGCAGAACAGAAAAGGCGACTTTACCGTCACAGTCAAAGACGCGGCCGGCCGCCCGGTGCCCGGAGCAAAAGTGCACATCAAGCAGAAGACCCACGCCTTTTTGCACGGTGCCAACATCTTCATGCTGGACGAGCTGGAAACGGCAGAGAAAAACCGGCAGTACCGCGATGCCTTCCACCGCGTTTACAACCAGGCCACCCTCCCCTTCTATTGGAGCGACCTGGAGCCCGAGCAGGGCAAGCCGCGGTTTGCAAAGGACAGCCCGCGCATTTACCGCCGCCCCGCGCCCGACCTGTGTCTGGAATACTGCGATGAGTGGGGCGTCACCCCCAAGGCGCATTGCCTGACCTACTTCAATTTCACGCCCGATTGGGTCAACATCGGGGATGTCGCCGACCAGAAGAAAAAGCTGGAAGAACGCTATCGGGCCTGTGCCGAGCGGTATGCAGACAGGATCCACGGCTGGGAAGTCATCAACGAATTGCTGGGTGTGCCGCGTTATATGGAAGCCAACGCCTTTTATGCCGACGATGAAGTGCTGGAATGGAACTTCCGCCTGGCAGAAAAGTATTTTCCGCACAACGAACTCATCGTCAACGAAGCCACCCATGTGTGGGGCTGGGCGGGTGACGCCCAGGGCGGTACCTTCTCCTACAACCGCAGTCCCTACTATAACATGATCGAGCGCGGGCTGAAAAACGGCGCGCGCATCGACACGGTGGGCATGCAGTTCCATGTCTTCAAAAAGCCCGAGGATGAGCGCGCCTGCCACCAGAGTCTCTATGACCCGCGCATGCTGTTCATGGTGATGGACCGGTATGCAAAGCTGGGCAAGCCCCTGCAGATCACCGAGATCACCATCCCCGCCTACACAGACGACAAAGAGGACGAGGCCATCCAGGCAGACCTGCTGGAACAGCTCTACAGCATCTGGTTCAGCCACGGCGCGGTGGAGACCATCACCTACTGGAACCTGGTGGACGGCTATGCGGCGTTTGCCCCGCAGGGAGACATGACCCACGGAGAAAATGTGTTCCGCGCCGGGCTTTTGCGGTTTGATATGAGTCCCAAACCCGCCTACGAGCGTCTTTACAGCTTGTTTGAAGAGCGTTGGCACACCGAAACGCAGGCCACGACCGACGCAAACGGCCGCCTGACCTTCCGCGGTTTCTTCGGCGGGTATGACCTGCAGCTCGAGGGCAAGACCTACCGCATCGAAACGGCGGCGGGCAAAGACAACGAATCTGAAATCGTCCTTATGTAAGCGGCATCTGCCCGCACGGGGACGGAAGGAGAATGTATGCATTTCAATGTCAGAGACGAGATCATTGCACTCACCCCCCAATGGAAGGGAGAGCGCTTTCCCGACGGCCGGCCGAAGGTGGCCGACAAATACCTCACTGCCTTAAGAACCCTGACGCTGGAGGAGGTCTGGAAGCCCATTTTCGTCAAGGGCTACGAAAACCAGTTTGAGGGGCGACTGCACACCCTGCATGACGATGGGCGCAAGCTCATCGGCCGCGCCGTCACCGCCACGTTTGTGCCCACCCGCCCCGACCTGCACGAAACGACCTTTGCCGTGGGCATGGAAGAGGGCAGAAAGGGCAACTATAACCAATGGGTCATCGACAGTCTGGTGGAAGGGGATGTTGCCGTCATCGACATGTACGACAAGATCTATAAAGGCACCTTTCTCGGCGGCAACCTGACCACCGCCGTCAAAGCCAAAACCAAAACGGGCGGCGCCGTCATCTGGGGCGGCATCCGCGATGTGGAGCAGATGAACAAGGTGGAGGGCGTGCAGGTCTATTACAGAGGCATCGACCCCACCCCCATCCGCGATTTTATCATGACGGGCTTCAACACCGTCACCAGGATCGGCGCCGCAGTCTGTCTGCCGGGGGATGTTGTGTTCGGCGCGGGCGGCGGGGTGCTGTTCATCCCCAGTCACCTGGTAGCCGAGGTGGTGGACGGCGCGGCCAAAACCCAGGTCAAAGACATCTTCGGCTTTGAGATGATCACGCAAAACAAGTTCACCACCGCCCAGATCGACCGCAATACCTGGACAGAAGAAATGCTGGATCTGCTGATGGACTTCATCCGCCGCGACCCGCGGTGCGAGGCCTACCGCGATCTGGACTGGACGGAAGAATACCGTCTTGCAAGGGAGGGAGACCCCAATGACACCCAGACCGCACTGTGAACTGTATGTCGCCGCCTGCGACAAGGCGGGCGGCATCTTCCGCTTCGCCATGACAGACGAGGGGAAGTTGACCCTTCTGGACATGACCCCCTGCGACCGCCCCATGTACATGGCCATCAGCGGGAACACGATGTTCTGCCTGTTGCGCGCCCCGTTTGAGGGCACGGATGAAAGCGGGCTTGTCACTTTTGCCATCGGGCCGGACGGCCGCCTGACACCCCAGCCGGGTGTGGCAACCACCCATGGCAATTGCGCCTGCCACCTTTCGGTGTTGGATGGGGCGGTGTATGCCGTCAACTATCTGTCGGGCAGCGTCGTGCGTTTGCCGGATACCCTGCAAGTACATACCGGCCACGGACCCAACCCCGTCCGGCAAGAGGCCGCCCACACCCACATGGTCACCCCCACCCCGGACGGGTACCTTGTGGTGGCAGACCTGGGCACGGACACGCTCACCGTCTATGACCGGGATCTGCGCCCGCTTTCCTCGGCCAAGGTGCCGGACGGACATGGTGCGCGGCATGTCGTCTTCTCTCATGACGGGCGGTTTCTCTTCTGCGTGAACGAACTGCGCTCCACCGTGTCTGTCTTCGCCTACGAGCGCGGCACACTTACGCTGCTGCACACCGTTCCGGCTCTGCCCGAGGGCGAGGCGGGTATCGGTAACACGGCCGCGGCCATCCGCCTCTCACATGACGGGCGGTATCTCTATGTGTCCCACCGCGGGCTGGATATGCTCACCTGCTTTGGGGTGGACGGCAGTACGCTCACACCCCTGTCATACACCTCCTGCGGCGGCAAACGCCCGCGCGACTTTGACCTCATCGACGGCTTTGCCGTGTGCACGAACGAGGGCGACCACAGCGTCACCGTGCTGAAAGCAGACGGCCCCCGCCTCACGCTTGTCGACCGGGCAGAGAATGTGCCGGGCGCGCTCTGCGTGCTGCGCCGCTGACCCGCGGGAGGGCGAAGGGGAGGCGCGAATGTGGGAGGCGTGAATGTGGGGGAGGCCTTTTTGAAAAAGGCCTCCCCCACACCCCCTCTCAAAAACTTCTAATGAAAAGTAATAAAATGATGAAGAGTCATAAAAAATGTTCCCGGCAAATTCCTTCAGCCCGGCAAATGAACTTGTAGGGCGGGGGATTGCTATTCCGAATATCCGATGAAAGTTACACCCACCGCAGAAGTCGTCGATTCCCCTACCGTCATCTTAAAATATCGGCTTATCCCATCCAACCCAAAACAACTTTTCACTTCGCCGTCAGGCGAAATATCACACCGCAGGTATTTCATTTGCCGCTTGCCTG
>CAMGGT010000056.1 GCA_946055715.1 uncultured Clostridia bacterium
ACGCTTTTTGCCTCCCTATGCATCCGCATTCCCTTGCGTTGTCGGGGCACAGGTCACCGTTACAGGGACGGTTGCCCTCTGTTTTCCCCTGTCCGAAAGGTCTGTTTGCATGAGCAAAAAGACACTTTTCCTTTTTCCCAAAAAGGGTTGACCCCACCGCTTTCATCGGTTATAATGAGAGAAAAGATACCGTCATGCGGCCTGTTCTGCCGCATCCGCCACTCCGAAAATGGAGAACAGATCATGAAAAAACTGTCATTCCTTCTTGCCCTCCTGTTTGTGTTCCTCACGCTGACATCCTGCGTCATGACCCCCTCTTCCACAACAACGGGCGACCTTGCAACCTCCTCGCAGACCGCCACAACCTCTTCTTCCACCACACAAAAAACCGATGTTCCGGCAGAGGTGCCGGCATTTGCGCAGGGGGCTTCCTTTTATGCCGCCACCAAAGGCGCGGTCGTCACTTTTGACGAAGAATGGCGCATCATCTCCGAGGATAATGCCACCGTAAAAAATGCGGCCATGACCCTGCGTGCCGCTTTCAAAACCAACCTTTCTCTGCAACCGGCATTCAGCATTGACAAGGTCTTGCAAGACAGCCCGTATTACTATGTCTCCGAGCATGAGGTCTGTGTGGGGCAAGTGCAAAACCGCCCCGAATATGACCTTTGCCATGGAGCACTGGCTCCCCAGCTTGCCTCCACTTCTTCTGTTGGATGCTTCTTTATCGGCGCAGAGAACGGCAAGGTATTTATTGCCGCGCCCGACGGTGCCGGCGCAGTGGCGGCTGTCGACTTCTTTTCCACGCACTATCTGGCAGGCGGCGCAGACATTCCGGCCGATCTTGGGTCGCTTTATCTCTATGACAAAACCGTTTATGCAGAGATGGGCACTTTCTCCTTTTTGTCTTATTTTGACCTGCTGGGAGAAGGCCGCATCGACACCCTTTCTCTTGACGGTCGCCGCATGCCCGGATTTGATGCCGCCCAGACGGCATATCACTTTCTCATTTCTGCCTCCGAGGCATTGCCGACCCTTTCGGCCGAGCCCATCAGCCCTTATGCCACGGTAGAGATCATCTCCCCCACGGAAGAAAACGAAACCACCGGAAGCGTCACCGTCACATCGGCAGATGGCAACTCCGCCGTCACCTATACATTCATTTGGCAGAGAGGAAACTTTGAAAACGTGAATGCCACACTTTACAATCTGAAAAACGGTGCCACCGGGGCTCTCACCATCGTCCAGGATGACGGCTATGACGCCACCACCGAATTTATGCTTTCGGTCTGCCGCGAACACGGGCTGAAATTCAACGTGGCCATGATCGCCAACAAGGTGGGCACCCTTGCCAAAGACGAAAACGGCAATTTCATCATCGACGAAAACGGGCAGTTTGTCTGCACCGTCAAGGAAGATAAGACCACTGCCTGGTGGCAGCAGCTTGTGGCCGAAAATGCCGACTATATTGAAATTTCCAGCCATTCCTATACCCATGGCGCATGGGGGGTGGAGTCAAACAATGTGGCGGGCGAGATCCTTGGCAGCCAGCAGCTGCTGCGCGCCGTCTTCCCGGGCCAGCGCGTGCTGACCTTTGCCTATCCGGGCTTTTCCTCTCCCATCCGCGAAAGCCAGGAATACCCCGCCGCCAAAGCCATGATGCCCGGCTACTATGTTGGCGCACGCTATCTGTCCACCGGCAAAAGCGCCTCTCTTTCCGACCCCGACTATTTCTATCTCGGCGCTAACAGTTTCTACAACAGTGACCCTGCCTATTGGGGTGACACCACCGTCAAAAACGAGATGACCTGGTACATCAACGAGATCAACCGTGCCGTCACCTCCGGCTCATGGATCGTGACCATGAACCACCAGATCGTCGAGTCGCTTCCCAACAATAACAGAGAGATCCGCATCACACAGGACTATTTCCGTTATGCCATCGAAACGGTGGCTCTGCCACACATTCAGTCCGGCAAACTCTGGAACGGATTTTTCTCGGAAGTGGCGCGCTATGTCTACGAATACAATCACGCCGACATGTCCTGCCGCGTCTATGAAGACGGCCATTATGAGGTAGACATCACCTTCGATGCCGATGTCACCTCTCCCGAACTTTATGACTATCCCCTCACGGTGGACCTGCCCGTTCCGCAGGAGTGGCAGCATGTCACCTTCTCCTACACCGACCGCGCCGGCGCCCTCGTCTCCGAGACGCTGACAGTCGAGACGGCAGAAGACGGCAGTGCGTATGTGCGCCTGCAGGTGGTGCCTCTCTGCACCGCCACCGTGTCGTTTGCCGACTGATTCTCCCCGGTTTGTCCTTTGTGCCCGCCCTCATCCGGCGGGCATTTTTTATGTTGCGCCGTCATATACATGACTGAATGTAAAACAGAAAGGCGGCCGCTGTCTATGAACAGATCGTCCCACGAAAGGGAGCCGTCCCTGCGCGGTCTTTCGCAGGGGGAGGTGGAGGCCTCGCTGAAAGCGTACGGAGACAACCGTTTGAAAGAGCGCAAAGGCAAATCTCTTTTGGCGCGGTTCTTCGAGAATTTCAGCGACCCCATCATCCGCATCCTGCTGATCGCGTTGGCCTTGCAGGTCGCCCTCACCTTCGGGCATGTCAACTGGCTGGAGGTGGGCGGTATCATCGTGGCCATTCTGCTGTCCACCTTTGTGTCCACTCTGTCGGAGTTTGGCAGCGAAAAGGCCTTCAAACGCCTGCAAAGCGAGGCATCCGGCAAGACCTGTCGCGTGCGGCGGGAAGGGGAGGTGCGCACCCTTTTGCAAAGCGACCTTGTCAGGGGAGACCTTGTGTTGCTTGAAAGCGGAGAGACCCTGCCCGCAGACGGCCGCCTGCCGGTGAGCAGCGTGACGGTTGACCAGTCTGCCCTCAACGGCGAAAGTGCAGAGGCCGCCAAAACCGCCGGAACAGCCCCCTACGCCGAAGACCTCGCCAACCCGCACCTGTTGTTCCGCGGCAGCAATGTGCTGTCGGGCGAGGGCATCATGGAGGTGTGCCGCACGGGGGGAGACACGCTGTATGGCCGCATCGCGCATGATCTGCAGGAAGACGCACGCGAAAGCCCCCTCAAACGCCGCCTGGGGATCCTGGCAGGGCAGATCAGCCGCATCGGCTATGTGGCAGCGGTGCTGGTCTCGCTTGCCTATCTGCTCAATACCTTTGTTCTTTCAAACGGCTTTGACATACAGCGCATCCTTTCGGACATACGCACGCCCGCCGTGCTTTTGCCCACGCTGCTTCACGCCTTTACGCTGGCCATTACGGTTGTAGTGGTGGCGGTCCCCGAGGGGCTTCCGATGATGATCACCGTGGTGCTGTCCTCCAATATGAAGCGGATGCTGCGCGGCAATGTGCTGGTCAAAAAGATGGTGGGCATCGAAACGGCCGGCTCCATGAACATCCTGTTCAGCGACAAAACAGGCACCCTCACCGGCGGAAAAATGCTGCTTGACCGCGTCATACTGGGGGACGGAACGGAATACCGCTCGGCCGGCGGGCTTGCCGATGACCCGCGCGTGTGTCGGCTGCTCTCGCTTTCCGCATACTATAACACCGCATCCACATTGGAAAAGGGACAGCCGGTGGGGGGCAACGGCACCGACCGTGCCATCCTCGCCCATTTTGCCCGCGTTGCCTGCCCGCAGGCACAGGTGCGTTTTCATACCCCCTTTGACAGCCGCTATCGTTATGAGGCGGCGCATCTGCTGTCCGAGGGAGAACAGCTCACGCTTGTCAAAGGCGCACCCGAACTGTTGCTTCCCTCGGTTTCGCGGTTTGTCGGGAGGGGAGGGGAGGCGCAGACGCTGACCCCGGATCGCGGAAACGCCCTTCACCACTGCTGGCATGAGGCGGCAGGCAAGGGAGAGCGGGTGATTGCCGTCTGCCTCTCTCCCCGCTGGGTCACAGACCCTGCCTCTTTTGAAAACCTCACATTTGTCGGCTTCATCTGCCTCAAAGACAAGGTGCGGCCGGATGCGGCGCGCGCCGTTACAAAATTGCAGGAGGCGGGCGTGCAGGTGGTGATGATCACGGGTGACAACCGAGAGACGGCCGCCGCCATCGCCGCCGAATGCGGCGTGTATCTGCCCACCTCTGCTCAGGTGGTGCTGACGGGTGAGGAATTGGCAAAAATGAGCGACGAAGAGGTGACCGCCATTCTGCCGCGCCTGCGGGTAGTGGCGCGTGCCCTGCCGTCAGACAAAAGCCGCCTGGTGCGGCTGGCACAGGCGGCGGAACTGGTCGTGGGCATGACGGGGGATGGTATCAACGACGCACCCTCCCTCAAACTGGCGGATGTGGGGTTTGCCATGGGGCAGGGAACAGACATCGCCAAAGAAGCCGCCGACATCGTGCTGCTTGACGGCAAAATGGAGTCGGTCGCCGGAACGGTCCTCTTCGGCCGCACCATCTTCAAGAGCATCCGCAAGTTCATCACCTTCCAGCTTGTGATGAACCTGTGCGCCGTGGGCGTGTCGCTGGTCGGGCAGTATGTCGGCATCGAAAGCCCCGTCACCATCCTCCAGATGCTGTGGGTCAATATCATCATGGATACTCTGGGCGGCCTCGCTTTCTCGGGCGAAGCGCCGCTTGACTACTATATGAAAGAAGCCCCCATGTACCGCCGAGAGAACATCCTCTCTTCCTCCATGCTACACACCATTCTGTTCACCGGCGGCTATACCCTTTTGCTTTGCTGCGGCTTTCTGACGCTGCCCGCCGCCCGCAGAGCATTTGGCTACACCACCGATCACCTGTCCTATCTGACCTGCTTCTTTGTCCTGTTCATCTTCTGCGGTATTTTCAACTGCTTTTCGGTGCGCACAGAGCGTCTCAACCCGCTTTCCGCCCTGTCGCGCAACCCGCTTTTCGCGCTGATCATGCTGTTTATTGTCATCGTGCAGATGCTGATGGTCTATTTTGGTGGAGAAGTCTTCCGCACCACGCCCCTTCCCGTTGCCTCGGCCCTCGCGCTCTCAACGATGGTAAAGTCGGGATCCTTGACCCAGGGGCGCGGTATCCTGAACCAAAGCTTCAGAAACTGGTTGATGATAGTGCCGGCAAAGCCCACGGTCATCATATAGTAGCCGCATTTCTTGCTGACGCACCAGAAAACGATTATCGCCGCGGCGATAAACACCGTCTCGCCGCCCAGATTGGTGACAAGTCCCATAAGCTTGTCCAGCAGGGGAGTTCGGATGCCTTCAAGGGCATATAGTAATTCCATACAGCACCTCACTAAATACTGATGTATTTATTCTAACATATGAAAAAGCCGTTTGCAACGCAAACGGCTTTCGGTTATATGCTTATGCAGTGAAGCTTATGCCTCGTCGATGATGCGGTGAATGACCTTGGTGCAGCGCTCGGTGTTGTAAACAACGGGAACGGGGTACACGGGGTTTGCCTCGGCAAGCGCCCATTTGCACATCGTGGGAATGTCCTCTTCCTTGATGTTATCAAAGCCGGTGGGGATGCCCATACGCTTGTTCATGGCGCGGATCTCGGCGATGAAGGCCTTCGCCTTCTCCTCATCACTGCCGGAGGTCTTAACTCCGGTGAGCTCGGCAAGATGAGCCAGCTTCCCGTAAACCGCCTCGCCGTAGTCTTCGAGAACTATGGGCAGTATAACGGCGTTTGCAAGGCCGTGAGGCGTATTGTAAAGTCCGCCGAGGGTGTGGGCTATGGCATGAACGTTGCCGACGCCGGCGCGGGTGAAGGCAAAGCCAGCCTTGAAGGATGCGGTCAGCATTTCCTGACGGGCCTCCATGTCGCTGCCGTCATTGTATGCGCGCTCAAGATACTTGAAGATGGCAACGGTGGCTTCCTCTGCAAGGCGAATTGTCTCCTTGGTGTTATACGTCCAGCATACATAAGCCTCTACCGCGTGGGTAAGAGCGTCCATACCGGTGGTGGCGGTGGTTTTCGGAGGCAGGTCGCGGGTGAGCTCAGGATCGAGGATAGCGTATCTGGGGACCAGGCACAGATCCATGATGGCGTACTTGTGGTGCGTCTCCTGGTCGGTTATGACCGCGGCAATAGTTGTCTCCGAGCCTGTTCCCGCCGTGGTGGGGACGGCGACGAAGGTGGGTATTCTGTGCAGGACCTTGAGCAGTCCGGCCATTTTGTTGACAGGGGTCTTGGGATGCACTACTCTTGCGGCCGCGCCCTTTGCCGCGTCCATCGGAGAGCCGCCGCCTATCGCGAGGAATGCGTCGCAGCCGGTCTCAAAATACATTTTCTGTATCTCATTAACGACCTTGACCGTGGGGTTGGAGGCGACCTCGGAATAGTGCTCGTAGGCTATACCCGCCTTGTCGAGGGCTTCCTTGGCAATAGGGGCGATAGTCTTGCCGACGGTGCGGCCGGTAACTATCATGACCTTCTTAACGTTATGCTTCTTAAAAAGCTCAGGAGCCTTAGCCAGAGCGCCCTCACCGGTGACGGTGATGGGCTTGCGCCAGTACAGGCAGCGTGCGGCAACAT
>CAMGGT010000057.1 GCA_946055715.1 uncultured Clostridia bacterium
GCACATTCGTCTCCCCCGGTGTAAGTTCTTCTTGCGCCGGGGGAGAAATTATGCTATGATAGAAAACAGAAATACGAAATAAATGGGAATGAATATATAGATATGAGAATAGAAGCAAGCCCGTCTCCGGACGGCGAGCATCCGGCAGGCGTGCAATGATCGGACGGCGCCTATTCTGTCATTGTGTGGCAGTCCGGCAATCGTCGGACGGGAAAGCCGGTCCTGCTTATCAACCTTCGGACGACAGGTAACCCCCCCATACTACAGTCGGGCGGCACCTGCGCGGTAGTTCGGCAACCGTTGGGCGACCGGCAAGTTGCGCCCATATATCGATCAGACGGCACCGATACTGCAACGGGGCAACAGCCGTGCATGATCGGTTGACAACCAAGCGGCAAGCATACGACCGCCGTGCGGCAAGACAGACGAAGCGCGGCAAGCAAATCGGCAGAAATAACGGGCAAACGCAACCAAAACAACCAAAGAAACGCACGCATCCTGGCGGTGCGACCCCGGTCGCACCGCCATCGGGAGAAGAGAGGAGATATGAACGCATCTGAAAGCAAGCATGCCACGGCGCCCGTGGGCGGGCGTGTGTGGTTTTCGGCCGTGTTTTTCGGCCTGGTGGGGCAGGTGGCCTGGGTGGTGGAGAACATGTATTTTGCCACCTTCGCGCAGGATGTTTTTTCTGCGTCCGGGCGGGCAGACATGTCCTATCTTGTCACCACGCTGATGGTCATCTTTTCGGCGGTGACGGCCACCGTCACCACCGTGGCCGTGGGCGGCTGGTGCGACAGGGTGGGCAAGCGCAAGCCGTTTGTGGCCGTGGGGTATATCCTCTGGGGGCTGACCATCATGCTGTTTGCCACCATCCCCATGCGGGTGCAGGCCGCACGCATTCTGCCGGTGGCGGTGCTGCTGGTGGTCTTTGACTGCGTGATGACGGTGGCCGGCTCCTCTTCAAACGATGCCGCCTTCAACGCCTGGGTGGCAGACAACACAAAGCCCTCCAATCGCGGGCGGGTCAACTCGGTGCTGTCGGTGTTGCCGGTGTTTGCGGTGGTCATCGTCTTTATCGGGCTTGGGGGACTGTATGACCCCGCAAAGGACACCAACAGTTTGTTCTTCATCGTGCTGGGCATCATTCCCATCCTGGCCGGGCTGGTGGCGCTGCTTGTGCTTAAAGACGCGCAGGGGCTGCAGCCCGACAGGCGCGGGGGCACCCTCTCCGGCTTTCTCTACGGGTTCCGTCCCTCGGTCGTGCGGGGCAACCCCCTGCTGTACATCTGTCTTTGCGCCGCCTGTCTGATCGGCATCGCTCAGCAGACCTTTTTCTCGTATCTGATCAACTTTCTGTGCATCACACTGGGGCTGGGAGACGGGTTTGTCGTGCCCATGGCGGTCATCATTGTGCTGTCTGCCGCCTTTTGCGGCGGGATGGGGGCACTGTTTGACAAATTCGGCCGCCGCCGCTTCTCGCTCCCCTTGCTTTTCGTGACGGTGGCGGGCATACTGTCCTTCTGGCTGTTGCAATATCTGGACGGCGTGGGCAAGACGGTCGTCATCTACCTTGGCGGCACGCTGATGATGGGCGGCATTCTGTCGCTGACCGGCAGTTTTTCTGCCACCTTCCAGGACCACATCCCCGCGGGGTGCGAGGGGCGGTATCAGGGGGTGAGGATGTGCTTTATGGTGCTGATCCCCATGATCGTCGGCCCCGTCATTTCCCTTTCGCTTGGGCTGGATGCCATGTCTATGAACGGCGAAAACTTTATGCCGCCCTACTCCATCTTTTTGGCGGCGGCCATCGTGGCGGTGTTTGCCGCCCTGCCCATCCTGCTGATGAACCGCAAAAAGGAGCGTGGAAAAGATGCTGCATTATGAACTGCTGACCCCCCACGGCGAAGGGCTTGACAAAACGGTCCCCCTCCCGGAATACCCACGCCCCCAGCTCCGGCGGGACAGCTATCTGTGTCTGAACGGCGAGTGGTCGTATGCCATCCGCAAAGCGGAGGTGTGGGACGGCACGCCAGACGGCCATATCCTTGTGCCGTTTGCGCCCGAGAGCGTGCTGTCCGGCGTGCGGCGGACGCTCAAACGGGGAGAATACCTGTTTTATCAGCGGTCGTTTACGCTGACAGCGGCCTTTCTGTCGGAGGTCACGCTGCTGCACATCGACGCCGTCGACCAGGAGGCGGAGGTGTTCTGCAACGACATTTTTGTCGGCCGCGGCGAGGGGGGCTATCTGCCGCTGACGCTGGATGTCTCCGCAGCCGTCCGCATGGGCGAAAACAAGCTGACCGTGCGGGTCAAAGACGACACCGACCTCCGCTATCCCACCGGCAAACAGCGCAAAAAGCGCGGCGGCATCTGGTACACGCCCATCTGCGGCATCTGGCAGAGCGTGTGGATGGAGTCGGTTTCCCGCGGCTATATCCGCGGCCTTCGCCTGACGCCCGACATCGACCGCGGGTGCCTGACGGTCGAAATTGACAGCGAAGCAGACGCTTTTACGCTTACGGTGCTGTGCTGTGGGGCAGAGATCCTGTCGCACAGCGGCACGGGGCGGCGGTTTGAGCTGACCCTCCCGGCCGAAAAGGTCCGCCTGTGGTCGCCGGAAGACCCCTTTCTGTACGACCTGGAGATCATCGCCAAAGACGACAGGGTGCAGTCCTATTTTGCCCTGCGGAAGTTTGAGGCGCGCGACCGCCGCTTCTTTCTCAACGGCAAGCCGTATTTTGTCAACGGCCTGTTGGACCAGGGCTATTTCAGCGACGGCATCTACACCCCCGCCGCCTATGACGCCTACCGGGATGACATTCTGGCCGCCAAGTCGCTGGGCTACAATGCCCTGCGCAAACACATCAAGATCGAGCCGTTGCGGTTCTATTATCTGTGCGACACCTGTGGCATATTGGTCTTGCAGGACATGGTGAATGTGGGGCGGTACAGCTTTTTCAAAGACACCGTCCTGCCTTTTGCCGGTCTGCGCCGCCACCGCCCGTATGTGAATGTCAGCCGCGCACAGCGGCGCATGTTTATCTCTTACGCACAGGCCACGGTGAAGCACCTGTATAACAGCCCGTCGGTCGTCTACTATACCATCTTCAACGAAGGGTGGGGACAGTTTGACGGTGACGGTCTGTACCTTTGCCTGCGGGCACAGGACCCCACAAGGGTCTATGATGCCACCTCCGGCTGGTTCCGCGAAAAATTGTCGGATGTGGCAAGCGAGCACATCTACTTCCGCCCCTTGCCTCCCATGGCAGAGGCAGAAGAGCTGCCGCAGATCATCTCCGAGTTCGGCGGGTATTCTCTGCCGCTTGACGGCCATCGCTTCAACGACGAAAAGACCTTCGGCTACCGCGCCTATCGGGGCACCGCGGCCTTTGAAGAGGCCTTTGTTCGCCTGTATGAGACGGAGGTGCTGCCCCTTGCCCAAAACGGCCTCGCCGGGGCGATCTACACCCAGCTTTCGGATGTGGAGGACGAGTGCAACGGCCTGCTGACCTATGACAGGCGGGTCTGCAAACTGAACCCCGACCGTGTGCTGCCCCTCATGCAGCGCATCTTTGCCGCCGCGGGACATCTGCAATAGGCGTTTTCCGGCGGACAGGTGACCGGTCTGTTCTTTTTGCGGCATATTGATTTTTTCTTGCCGATGTGCTATAATCCGATTGTCTTCAACATGGATCGTTTTTCTACGGTCAAAGTTCGCGCCCGCCCCACAGCGCAGATTCAAAGCAGTATGCGTCGGGCAGGGCAGACAACGGCCGTTTTGCCGCGGCCGCGCCATGCGGCGGCCGGGCACCCATTTTCACAGGAGGAAGCATGCTTCCCTTCATCAAAAAGCAGTCCCCGGCGCGCATCATTGCGCTGGGGTTCGTACTGGTCATCCTCATCGGCTCCGGATTGCTGATCCTGCCCTGCAGCGTTCGGGGTGGGGTGACATTGCGGTACATTGACGCGCTGTACACCTCGGCCAGCGCGGTGTGCGTCACGGGGCTTATCTCGGTGGATGTCGCCGACACCTTCACGCCGCTGGGGCAGTTTTTTGTGGGCGCGTTGATCCAGATCGGGGGACTGGGCGTCACGGCCATGGGGGCGGGCGTCATTCTTGCCGTGGGCAAGAAGGTCAATCTCAAAGGGAGAAAGATCATCCGCGAGGCCATGAATCTGGATTCCGGCAAAGGGGTCGTGCGGTTCATCAAAAGCGTGTTCCTCACCACCATTGCCTTCGAGCTGACGGGGGCGTTGCTCAGCTTCATCGTCTTTGTGCAGGACTTTCCGCCGCTGAAAGCACTGGGCATCAGCTTATTTCATTCGGTGGCCGCCTTCAACAACTCCGGTTTTGACATTCTGGGCAATATGCAGAGCTTGACGGCCTACCGCGACAATGTGATGCTCAACCTTGTTACCTGCGCGCTCATCATTTTCGGCGGCATCGGTTTTCTGGTCATCCGCGAGGTGCTTGACAAGCGCTTCCGTTGGCGCAGGTTTTCCATGCATACAAAGGTGGTGCTTTCGGTCAGCGGTGTGCTGACCGTGGTGGGCGCACTGCTGCTCAAACTGACGGAAAATATCTCCTGGCTGGGCGCCCTGTTTCAGAGTGTCTCCGCCAGAACGGCAGGGTTTGCCACCTACTCGCTCGGCTCGTTTTCCAACGCCGGCCTGCTGGTGATGATCGTGCTGATGTTCATCGGTGCCTCGCCCGGATCCACCGGCGGCGGCATCAAAACGACCACGCTGTTTGTGCTGTTGCAGGGCATCAAATCCGCCGCCACCAACAAGTCCGAAAAGGGCTTTCATTATGCGGTCCCGGCGGATGCGTTCCGCAAGGCGGCGGTCATCACGCTGATCGCCTTCGGCATTGTGGTCACCGGCACCTTTGCGCTGGTCTCGCTGGAACCGGGCGTCCCCTTCCGGGATGCGCTGTTTGAGGTCGTCAGCGCGTTTGGTACGGTGGGCCTGTCCACGGGCATCACGCCCGGGCTGTGCGACGCAAGCAAACTGCTGTCCATTGTCATCATGTACATCGGCAGACTGGGGCCGCTGACCATCGCCTCGCTGTGGTATTTCTCCCATGGCGAGCGGGTGCGGTATCCCGAGGGAAATATTGCAATTGGCTGAGAGGAGAGGCATCATGTCTCACAAAGCAAAAAACAAAGCAAATAAGGCAAACGATATTGTTGCAAGCAAAACCAAAAACAAGGCAAAAAAGAAAGCACACACCTACGGCATTGTCGGCCTGGGGCGGTTTGGCTATGCGCTGGCCATGGAGCTGGTGGCATCCGGGGCCGAGCTGCTGGTGCTGGACAAAGACGAAGAGAAGGTGCGCCAGCTCCGCGAATACACCGAAAATGCATTTGTGGTCAAAAATCTGGACAAGAAATCGCTGGCCGAGACCGGCATACAGAACTGCGACGTGGCCGTGGTCTGCATCAGCGAGCAGATGGACATCTCCATTCTCACCACGCTGAACCTGGTGGGTCTGGGCATCCCCACCGTGGTGGCAAAAGCCGCCGCCGCAGAACACGGCGAGATCCTGGAAAAGCTGGGCGCGGAGGTGGTCTACCCGGAGCGCGACATGGCCATCCGGTTGGCCCATCGGATGGAGGCCTCCAAAATGCTGGACTTCATCCAACTCAGCGAACAGCTCAACATCTCCAAACTCATCATCCCCGACAAGATCGTGGGCAAAACGGTGCAGACCGTCAATTTCAGAGGTGAGTTCGGCGTCAACATCATCGCCATCGAGAGCAGCCGCAAGCTCATCGAAACTGTCGGTCCCGACTACACCTTCCAAAAGGGCGACATCGTCTTCATCTCCGGCAGTAAAACAGGCCTCAGCCGCCTGTCGGAGTGGAGCGAAAAGGGCTGATCTCGGTTTGAGGAAGAACATGCCGATATTTCAGATGCCAACAGGGAGGCGCGATGCCATTTGTCGCAAATGGCATCGCGTCCGCCGATAATCCTCGCGGTAGGGGAGGGGCTTGCTCCTCCCGCCTTTTTATGCAAGAATATCATTGCGTATATATGGTCCGGCATCATGACATGATCTTCAACCGTTACACGCGGAGATCGGTTTTTGCTCAACTGTCATTGTTCTTTTTTGACCTCTCCGCTGCTCTATTTGAAGCAGATATTCGGGAGGAGCAAGCCCCTCCCCTACCGGCAAATTGACAGCTTCCCATGCTTTCGGTGTTCCGGTCGATGCGGATAGTTGAGTTTATCTCCGTAAGGGCGGATTCCATATCCGCCCGCAACAATGTACTGCTTTCGGCTTTGCGTCCCGCGGGCTCTTTCCACCGCTTCGCGGTCCCCCAAGGTGCAACCGCCTCGTGGCGGTTGCACAGTGAAATTCGCCTTCGGCGAGTGATGTTTTCCGCGAGCGGAAAGTG
>CAMGGT010000058.1 GCA_946055715.1 uncultured Clostridia bacterium
TGCATTTGCACAGCCCCCGCGCTTCTACCCCCTCCCTACTACCCTTCCTACACAATGAACACGAACGGATATACACCCCGTTTGCCGTCGATGGCATAGCCCTCCAGCGTGGGGAAGCGATCCCGGATGAAGTCGGAGATCTCTTCTGCCTGCTCGGAGGTGCCGTCTTTGCCGCAGAGGGTGATGATGACGGCTTTGTCATCGCTTTCCAGCCGGGAGAGCAGATCCTTTGCGGCATCGGTCGGGGTGGGGGCAGAGCAGAGGATCTCTTTGCCCACAATGCCGATGAAGTCGCCCGGCTTGACTTCAACGCCGCACATGTGGCTTTCCCGCACGGCGGGGCAGACCATGGCGGTCACCACGCCCTGCATGGCTTCTTTCAGGTCCCCAAGGATGGCGTCGATGGAGCCGGCGTCGGGGTCAAACATCGACAGGGCGGCATATCCCTCGCCCAGCGTTTTGCTTTCCAGCACATACACGGCGGCCTTGTCATAGAGCCGCGCGGCCTGCTGTGCGGCCAGGATCACATTGCCGTTGTTGGGCAACACGATGATGGAGTCGGCATTGACAAGGTCAAAGGCGGCCACAAAATCTTCTGCGGAGGGGTTCATCGTCTGGCCGCCGTGGATGATTTGGTCGGCGCCCAGCTGCAGGAAGGTCTCTTTCACGCCCTCACCCGTTGCCACGGCCACGATCCCGATGTTCTTGCGGGAGGCGGGTTGTTTGTCTTTCTTTTCGGCGAAGACGCTTTCGTTGTGCTGCAGCATCATGTTTTCGATCTTCAGGGTCAAAAACTCACCGAATTGCTGGCAATATTCCAGCACCTTGCCGGGGGTCATGGTGTGTACATGCACCTTGATGACGCCCTCGGGCGTTTTGAAGGCCACAACGGAATCGCCCACGGTCTGTAAAAAGTCCGAGATGGTCTCGACCTCAAAGGCCGCCACATCCACCTTGCTGTTTTGCAGTTGCAGCAGAAACTCGGTGCAATAGCCGAATTCCAGTTGTGTGTCTGCCGTAAAGGAGGAGGTGTCGATCGTCTTTGCCGCGGGGGCCGGGACGCCGACCTCTTCCACCTTTTCGCCGTGCAGGACCTTGTCCATGCCTTCCAGCACAAAGGCATATCCGGCACCGCCGCTGTCCAGAACGCCGGCCTCTTCCAGCACTTTCAGCAGTGTGGGGGTGCGTTCCAGCGAGGCCTGCACCTCACGGCGGTAATCGCTTAAAAAGCTCTCCACCGTGCTTGCCTCCGTGACCTTGCCCGCCGCATATTCCGCGGCTTCGCGCGCCACGGTCAGAATGGTGCCCTCCGTAGGGGTCAGCACCGCGTGGTAGGCCTTTTTTACGCCATGGCGGAAGGCCTCTGCCAGGCAGGCCACATCTGCTTCTGCTTTGTTTTTGAAGCCGTCGGCCATGCCGGCAAACAGCTGAGACAAAATGACACCGGAATTGCCTCTTGCGCCCAGCAGCATGCCGCCTGCCAGCTTGGCAGAACAGGTGCCGATGTCGCAGGGGGCATCTGCCCCCAGAGCGGAAACACCCGCCTCCAGCGTCATGCTCATGTTGTCGCCGGTGTCTCCGTCGGGAATGGGAAATACATTCATGTCGTCTACCGCCTGCGCATTTGCGCGCAGGCGGGCGGTGCCGCCCCGTACCATGTCGGCAAAGAGCTGCCCGTCTATGTGTTGATGTGTCATGCAAACTTCTCCTGTCAGTTTCTGTCAGTTACCATCGGCCACGCCGGGAAGGGGAGGGGAGCGTCAGGCGCCTGCCTCCACTTTCTTTCCGAAGCCGAATACCGCCACAGCGCCGGGGCCGACGGAGGCGCCGATGATCGGACCGATGTAGTTGATGTAAATATCCTTACAGGGAATCTGGGCACGCACCAGTTCCCGGAGCTTTTCGGCATCGGCCTCGCAGTCGCCGTGGACGATGTAGATGGTCTGACTTTCGCTGTCAATGAGTATCTCTTTGAGAGAGGAGACGATCTGCTGCAGGGCGTTGGCGCGTCCTTTCGCCTTGCCGGTGGCCAGGTTGTTGCCCTTGACATCCGAGACGATGATGGGCTTGACACCGAACAGATTGCCAAAGAAGGCCTTGGAGGCCTTGATGCGGCCGGCACGCGCCAGATAGTCCAGTGTATCGACGGTGCAGAACTGCTGGCAGCAGAGCCGGTTCTCTTCCACCCATGCGGCCACCTCCGAGAGGGACTTGCCCTCTGCTTTCAGCTGGGCGGCGCGCACGACGATGGCACCCTCGCCCAGACTGCTGGCCAGCGAGTCGAGGCAGACGATGGTCATCCCCGGGTTCTTTTCCATGATCGAGCGGGCAACCACTGTCCCGGTGTTGACAGAGCCGGACAGGGCGGAAGCACAGCCGATGTACAGTACATCCACGCCCTTTTCGGCGCAGTCGCCGAAATAGGTGACAAACTCTTCGGGCGGTACCTGGGTGGTGGTAATGCGCTTGCCGCCGCGCATGGTGTCATACAGCTCGCGGGGAGAGTAGAGGTCCCAGTCCAGCGAGGCCGGCTTGCTTTGGCCGTCGGTGACGATGTTCATTTTCACATAGTCGATATCATAGGCAGAGCGGATATCCTTGCCCAGGTCGGAGCAAGAGTCGGTTACGATTCTGAAATCACGCATTTTTATCTCCTCATCAATTATAGTATTCTCTTGAAATGACCCGCCCATTCCGCTTTGATGCGGGCAGGCAGACGGCAGACGGGCAAAACGGGGATCCTGTCTGCCGGAAAAAGGGAAGCCATGCGGCGGGCGCGGGTGCTTTCGGTCTTCAGAGCATCTCGCGCACAAAGTCGCTGTATTGCCCCTCGCAGATGCGGCGCAACTGCCGCACCACATTCGGCACGGTTGCGGTGTTGGCGCTGCCGTGCGCTTTGATGACGGGCTTTTGTGCGCCCAGCAGAATGGCACCGCCGCGGGTGTTGAAGTCAAGGTCGGCCATCAGTTGTTTCATCGCCCCTTTCACAAACGAAAGGTCGGCGCCTGCCGGTGCGGCGGAGGTGAGGTAGGCCATGGCGTTCTGCATCACAAAGCGGGCGGTGCCCTCGATGGATTTGAGCAGGATGTTGCCCGCAAATCCGTCGCAGACCATCACATCATAGTTGCCGGACAGGGCCTCGCGGGCTTCCATATTGCCCACAAAGCACAGTCCGCTTTCGGCCTGCAGGGCTTCAAACAGCTCGTGGCTTTGCTTGTTGCCCTTCTTGTCTTCCGTGCCGATGGAGACCACCGCCACGCGGGGAGCGGCCATGCCGAAGCAGGCGCGCATCAGCGCCACGCCCATCTTGGCATACTGCACCAGCCGCACGACAGGGCAGTCGACATTGGCACCGCAGTCCAGCATCAGCGAGAAGCCGCCTTTGGCATTGGGCAAAAGGGTGGAAAGGGCAGGGTTGGTCACGCCGGGCAGGCGGCCCAGCACCACAGCAGCCGCGCTCAGCACCGCACCCGTGTTGCCGCAGGAGATCATGCCCACGGCATCATCGTGTTCTTTGAGGTAGCGCATCCCGGCCGAAACAGAGGCATTCGGCTTGCGCAGAACGGCCATGGCCGGGGCCTCGTCGTTGGTGATGACCTCCGGGGCGTGGAGGATTTCGATGCGGGTCTTGTCATAGGAAAGAGGGGCAAGCCACTCGTGCAGCTGCGCCTCCGGCCCGGGCATCACAAGGGAAAATCCCTCTTCGGCCCGCACGGCCTCTGCCGCGCCTTCGGCCAGCGCCTGCGGATGGTCGGCGCCGAAAATATCCAGAACGATCTTTGTCATCTTCAAACAAACCTTTCGTTGCTTGTGGTATGATCGAGTTTGTCGGTTGGGTTTTGCGGCAGCGCACCGCTTCAGTCATGACGAACGGCACGGCCGGCCTTGACCTTGACGGTATACACCGTGTTCCAGATGTTTTCCGCACCGTCAACAGACAGGGCCAGTCCCGTCAGCAGGCGGGGTTCAGCCCGGCAGATGAGGATGATAAAGGCCACAATGCCCATGCCCACCACCAAAATGGCGGTGCCGAGCATGAAGTGCCAGCGTTGCATGCCGAAGGTCTTGGCCTCAATGGCCACCTGCAATTTGGTGAAGCCGTCCAGGATCACATAGATGCAGACCGCATAGGTCAGGGTCGTGGTGTCGTAGGGGAGCAGCCAGCACATACCGCCGAAAATGACGGAAAAGGCGCCGATGGCCAGGTCATGATTGAAGGCCAGGCGATAAAGGTCGTTTGAAAAGTAGCCCAGCATGGAGGCGGCACCCATCAGGATGAAGATGGCGCCCACCAGCCATTGCACGACGGTGGTGTACCCGCCCCATATACAGACGAAAATGCCCGAAAGAAGCAACAGGGCGGAGGCGACGATGTGGATGATCTTGGCGCTTCTGACCAGACGGACGGCGGGGGTCTCTTCCGCTTCGCCTGTCGGTGTGCCGCTTTCCGCCTGCGGGGCGGTTCCGGTGCCGGCGGGGGTTGAGGGTTGAGGAATACGGGGCAGAATATAGTCGATCAGGTCAGAGACGGTGTCCATTTTCGGCGTGGCGTCAAAACGGAACCCATATTTGTTTTCGATGGCCACCGCCAGCACGACCATGTTCAGAGAGTCCAGTCCAAGGTCTTCTTTGAAGTTGCTGGTCATGGTCATTTTTGCGGTGTCAATGTCCGGCAGGGCCTCCGGGACAAGCGCTTTCAGTTCCTCAAACAGTTTTTCCCGCATATATTCTCCTTCATTTCCCGGCGCGAGGCCGTCTATTCCGTGTGCGGCACGGTCGGTCTCCGCTGTGGCTTTGGGCGCGCGGAAAGACGCCCATATTATATAGATGAGGAATGGCTTTGTCTTGCAACAAAAAAAGCATTTTGTCCGAAAAACAGACAAAATGCCGAAAATGCCTGAAAAATGTCGGGTCAAAGGGGGGTATTTTCTTGCGTCCATGCACGGATGGCAACCATGGAAAGTCGGTTGAGTTTCGCCGTAAGCAGGGTTGGGTCTTCCTTCATGCCATCGGCAAACCAGTCCACAATGATGCCGAAAACGGCCTTTTGCAAAAAGCGGCACAAAAAGTCCACATCCGCCTCGGGCATCTTCGCGCCTGCGGCACCGCGGATGGCCTGCTCCAGTTTTTGCTCCAGAAGGGCATGCATATAGCGTTCCATCCCCTCATATCCCACCGAGCGATAGAGATTTCGGATCAGTTCCCGATGTGAGACAGAAAAAGACAAAAGCCGCCCCACCGTCAACCCCGGGTCATCCTCCGGGTCGATGCCCAGCGGCAGCGCGTCGTCCGGGTAGGAAAAAAGGCATTCGGCCACATCGTAAATATCTTTAAAATAATAGTAAAACGTATTGCGGTTGATGCCGCAGTCGTCCACAATGTCCCGCACGGTGATCTTTTGCAGGGGCTTCTTTTCGGCGATCCGCATAAAGGCGTCAATAATGGCTTTTCTGGTGAATGAGGACATGCGTCTGAACCGTCCCCCCTTTCTTTGCAGGCATCCGGAGGATGTCACATACAAAGAAAGTATACCATACTTTATCAAAAAAAGCAAGAAAAAGCGAAAAAGCCCGTCACCTTGCTGCCCACATCGCGCCAAAAATGCCCAAACGAAGAAAAACCCCCGCCGTTTTTGGCAAACGGAAGGGGGAGGCAGCATGAAAAAGAGGAGATCCGATCTGCCGTCGGTCCCTGACCGCCCTATTTTTTCTCCAGTCCCTGCACAAACCCCGAAGGGTCTGCCGAGCATATGTCGGCGGCGATGACCTTGTCGCGGAACATGATGAGGTTGGCATACACCTTGCCCTCATAATCCGGGTAGTTGGTGATCTCAAAGGTGTAGCGGGTCACCTTTTTGTTCTCATAGCGGGACAGGTCCAGTCCCTGGGCACGCTGGATCTCGTTGTACCCCAGCATCACGCGGTCGAATGTGTCCGGGATGGTAAAGGTCTCCTGCTCCACGGGCGCGCCGGTGGTCTTCCAGCCGAATTGCTCCAGAAAGGCCACGCGGTCGGCGTCGGTCTTGATCTTTCCGTACTGATAACCGGCCGCCTCAACGGTCGCATTCCCCGTATACAGCAGCACGCCGCCGAGCAGCGCCGCCGCCAGCACGATCAGCCCCGCAAAGCGGATGGTCGAGGCCTTGACGGTGCAAATGAACATAATGGGCTTCCTCCTCGCTTTCTGTTTTCGCTCTACTATATGAGCGACGGCGCGGGGATATGACACAAGGGGCTGTCGCAAACCCATTTTGCGACAGCCCCCCGGGGGTCGTCTAAGGAAAAGGCATCCCTGCCTGAAGTGGGTATGCCAAAGGCACACGGCATGCGCCCGGAAACGGGGAGAAAAAGCCACGGCTACGGCAGCAGGCCCTGAGAGGTTTCAGT
>CAMGGT010000059.1 GCA_946055715.1 uncultured Clostridia bacterium
GGGTGAAGGCCTGCGTGACCCCCATCCGTTCCGCTTCTGCCACAAAAGAACGGTATTCGGCCTCGCTCACCCGCCGGTTCAGCGGGGGCGGCATATGGGGCATGGGGGTGTACTGGCTCATCAGCGACAGGCAGATCTGCCCACCGTATCGGCGGTGAAGATCATGCAGAATACGCTTTGCCTCAATGAGATGACCGGGCAACAGCAACAGGCGAACAATGACGCCGCGCTTCATCATCCCTTCCCCGTCATACACGGGCGCGCCCGTCTGCTCGACCATGGCGTCCAGCGCAGCCCCGGCCACGGAGGGATAGTCGGGTGCTGTGGAGTAGGCCTTGGCGGTTTTGGGGGAGAAATAGCGAAAATCAGAAAGGTAGATGTCAACGGTATCTCTCAATGTCCTGACGGCTTCTGTTGTCTCATATCCGGACGTATTCCACACAAAAGGCGCAGAAACCCCCTGCTTTTTTGCCTCTGAAACTGACCGGATAATGTTTGGCAAGAAGTGTGTACCGGTCACCAGGTTGATGTTGTGCGCGCCCGCATCCACAAGTGCGAAAAAGGTGCGCACAAGCTGTTTTTCGGTGATGACATGTCCTTTCTTGCCCGTGGCAATGTCGCGGTTCTGGCAATAGACACACCCCAAGGGACAGCCGGAAAAGAACACCGTGCCCGACCCTCTCTTGCCGGAAAGCGGCGGCTCTTCCCACATATGAAGGGATGCCCTGGCAACCGACAGCTCTGCCGTCATGCCGCAACGCCCCACCTGCCCCGCAAGACGGTTGACACCGCATGCCCGCGGGCAAAGCGTGCAATGCTCATATGAAAGTGACAAGGCATAGCTCCTTTCTGAAAGTTCAAAGAAACGAAAAGGCCGGCCGCCCGGTTCATGCGGGAACGGCCGGTCGGAAGCAGGCACCGCCGCCTCGTCTGCGGCGGCAGATGCTACTCTTTGACAATACCATCAGTGATACTTCTTTTCGATGACCGCCACCACGCTGTCCACCGCTTTGCGGCAGAGTTCGTCGGTCGAGGCCTCGGCCATCACGCGGATGAGGGGCTCTGTGCCGCTGGGACGAAGCAACAGCCGTCCATCCCCCGCCAGCATCTCTTCGGCGGCCTGTGCGGCGGCCTTCACATCCGGGTCGGAGAGTACCGCGGCCTTGTCTTTGACGCGGACATTTTTAAGCGTCTGCGGATAGATGACCAGCCCTTCGGACAGCGCACTCATGGGCTTGCCGGCACGGAGCATGGCATCCGTCAGTTTGATGGCGGTGAGGATGCCGTCGCCCGTTGTGGCATATTTGCTGATGATGATGTGGCCGGACTCTTCGCCGCCCACGCCATAGCCGTTGGCGGCCATGCATTCCCACACATATTTGTCACCCACGGACGTCTGCACGCACTTCAGCCCTTCGCGCTCCAGCGCCCGCACAAGGCCGATGTTGGACATGACGGTGGCCACGACCGTGTCTGCCGGCAGGGTGCCGCGCTCGTGATACATGCGGCCGAGGATATAGAGGATATGGTCGCCCGTGACAACATCGCCGTTTTCGTCCACCGCAAGACAGCGGTCGGCATCTCCGTCAAAGGCAAAGCCCATGTCAAGGTGGCGTTCCCGCACCAGGTGGCGCAGGCCGTCAATATGGGTGGAACCGGCATCGCGGTTGATGTTGATGCCGTCGGGCTGTGCGTTGATGACCGTGACCCGTGCGCCCAGTGCCTCAAACACCGCGCGGGCGATCATCCAGGAACTGCCGTTTGCGCAGTCCAGCCCGATGCGCAGATCCCGGAAAGAGCGCGAAGCGGTGGAAATGAGGTAGCCGATATAACGGTTGCGCCCCGACACATAGTCGACGATGCGCCCCACATCTTCGCCGGTGGCGGCTGGCAGGTCGGGGGCATCCACGCCCAGGGCTTTGAGGTCGCCGTCCAGGTAGGCCTCGCAAAGCTCGATGGTCTTTTCGTCCATCTTTTCGCCCTTGTAGTTGAGCAGTTTGATGCCGTTGTCATAAAACGGGTTGTGAGAGGCAGAGATCATCACGCCGCAGTCAAAGTCATCCACGCGGGTGATGTAAGAGACGGAAGGCGTGGTGGTCACATGCAGCAGATAAGCATCTGCGCCCGAAGCCGAAAGCCCCGCCATGACGGCATATTCCAGCATATAGGAAGAACGGCGGGGGTCTTTGCCCACCACGATCCGCGGATGCTCGTCAGAGCGCTTGCCCTGCTTATAATACCAGCCCAAAAACCGGCCGATGCTGTATGCATGCATGGAGGTGAGGTCTACGTTGGCTTCCCCGCGGAAGCCGTCGGTTCCGAAATACTTGCTCATATACTGCTCCTCTTTTGATTTTGCATTTTACTGTCGGGGCGCGCCTGTGTCCCGGATGGCTTCGGCCTTGCCCTGCGGCACGGCCGGAAAGGTCGTTTTTGCTTGTGCGGTCAGAAGGCAATGCGCTCTTCGATATAGGCGCGCACTTCCGTCATGGGGATGCGCACCTGCTGCATGCTGTCGCGCTCGCGCACGGTCACACAGCCGTCGGTTTCGGAGTCGAAGTCATAGGTCACGCAGAAGGGCGTGCCGATCTCGTCCTCGCGGCGATAGCGTTTGCCGATGGAACCGGCATCGTCATAGTCCACGGCAAAATAGCGCACCAGCTCGTCATACAGTTTGCCCGCCGGCTCTGCCAGCTTCTTGGAGAGAGGCAGCACCGCGGCCTTGAAGGGAGCCAGGGCGGGATGCAGATGCAGCACCACGCGCACATCGTTCTTTTCTGCATCCACCACTTCCTCGTCGTAGGCATCGCACAGAACGGAAAGCACGGTGCGTTCCACGCCCAGACTCGGCTCGATGACATAGGGGATGATATGCTCGTTTGTCTCCTGGTCAAAGTAGGTCAGGTCCTTGCCGGAGGTGTTCTGGTGTTGGGTGAGGTCATAGTCGGTGCGGTCTGCCACGCCCCACAGCTCGCCCCATCCGAAGGGGAACAAGAATTCAAAGTCGGTGGTGGCTTTGGAGTAGAAGCAAAGCTCCTCGGGGTCGTGGTCGCGCAGGCGGATGTTCTCGTCCCGCAGGCCGATGGACAGCAGCCACTTGTGGCAGAAGTCACGCCAGTAGGCAAACCACTCCAGGTCCGTCCCGGGACGGCAGAAGAACTCCAGTTCCATCTGCTCAAATTCGCGCACACGGAAGATGAAGTTGCCGGGGGTGATCTCGTTGCGGAAGGATTTGCCGATCTGCCCGATGCCAAACGGCAGCTTGCGGCGGGTGGCGCGCTGGACATTCACAAAGTTGGTGAAGATGCCCTGCGCCGTCTCGGGGCGCAGATACACGGTGTTTTTGGCGTCTTCCGTCACGCCCTGGAAGGTCTTGAACATCAGGTTGAACTGGCGGATGTCGGTAAAGTTGTGCTTGCCGCAGGTGGGACAGGGGATGCCCTTCTCTTCCACAAACTCTTTCATTTCTGCCTGCGAGAAGGCATCAATGGGCTTGGGCAGAGCGGTGCCCGTCTCGGCGCACCAGTCTTCGATCAGCTTGTCGGCACGGAAGCGCTCATGGCACTCGCGGCAGTCCATCAGCGGGTCGGAAAATCCGGCCAGATGGCCGCTGGCCACCCATGTCTGCGGATTCATCAGAATGGCGGCGTCCAGGCCGACATTATAGCGGTTTTCCTGCACAAACTTCTTCCACCAGGCGCGTTTGACGTTGTTTTTCAGTTCCACGCCCAAGGGGCCGTAGTCCCAGGTGTTGGCCAGCCCGCCGTAGATCTCCGAGCCGGGGAAAATGAAGCCACGCCCTTTGCAGAGGGCAACGATCTTGTCCATGGTCTTTTCTGTGTTTTTCATGTGCATCTCCCTTGATCATAGCAATGTCTTTTGGTTTTTTGAGGTGTGAATGTGTGGATGTATTGCGGCTTTTCTATCCCTGCCGCACAGCGGTTTCGACGGGCGATCAGGCGTCTGTCAGCATGCCCGAAATGCCGTCATCGTCAAAAGAGAGGGGGCGAACGAACCGCAGCTGCGCGTGCAGGTCTTCTGCCGAAGCCACGCGCACGGGCAGATAGTTGTCTCCGTGGCCGAACCACACGCCGTCGCGGCAGGTCTCAAACAGAACGGGAATGGGCACCGCCTCCCGCACACAAGCGCGATAAATATCCGCCTGAATGTCTGCGCGCAGGGCTTCAAGCCGCTGACTGCGGCGATGGCCGACCTCCGACGGCACACGGTCGGGGAAGGTGGCAGCGGGCGTGCCGGGGCGCGGCGAGTAGACAAAAATGTGCATATCCATAAACCGCGCTTGCTCCAGAAACGCCACCGTCTCTCTGAACAGCGCGTCCGTCTCCCCCGGGAAGCCCACCATCACATCACAGGTGAACTGCACGCGGGGCACAAGCTGCCGCATGCGTTGCATGCCTGCCAGCACATCCGCTGTGTTGTAGCGGCGGCGCATGGCGTGCAGGATCGTGTCGCTGCCGCTCTGTATCGAGAGGTGCAGGTGCGGCACGACAGAAGGCAGCGCGGCCAGGCGGGGCAGAAAGTCACCCCGCAACAGCTCGGGCGTCAGCGACCCCAGGCGAAAACGGACACCGTGGCAGTCGCGGTCAAGCTGTTCCAGCAGGTCGATCAGCGAAAGGCGGCCGAGGTCCCGCCCCCATGAGGCGATCTCGATGCCTGTCAGCACCACCTCGCGCGTGCCGCCCGCGGCCAGGCATCTGACCTCTTCCAGCACAGCCATTGCGGGGCGGGAGCGAACCGGGCCGCGCGCGCCGGGGATGGCGCAGTAGGTACAGCGGCAGTCACAGCCGTCTTCAATTTTGACATAGGCGCGGGTGCGCGGCGCTTTTCTGACGGACATCGGCTCAAAGGTGGCAGCGGCAAGGTCGGTCACATGGCATTCGGCTGTCTGTGGAGGTTCTGCGCATATTTGCGCGGGGGTTTCGGCATTATCTTCGGAATTGCAAACAATTGTTTGCCCCGAATCGGTTTGTTGTTTGGTCAATAGGCGCAATGCTTCGGCGGGAAGGGTCATTTTATTGTCGGTGCCGATGACATAAGTCACACCCGGGATGTGAGAAATTGCCTCCGGGTCATTTTGGGCAGAACAGCCCATCACCATCACCACCGCATGCGGGTTGGTGTGAATGGCACGGCGCACAAACTGGCGCGACTTGCGGTCGGATTCTGCGGTGACGGTGCAGGTGTTGATGACATACACGTCGCACACCTCGGAAAACGGCAGGACCGAGAAACCAAGCCGTTCAAACCCTTCGGCCACGGCTTCCGTCTCATACTGGGAGACCTTGCAGCCGAGGGTACACAGCCCGACCCGATAACCCATATCCGTCTCCTCCATCTTCCTGTTCGTTTCTGCCGTCCGCTACCATCTGCGCACCGTTCGCTCAATTTGGCATTAGATATGTAAGCGGCGGGAGCAAGCCCCCGCACCACCTTCATCCCAAAAAATCGGTCTTCTCCGTAACCTTGACGGGGGCGTTTCTCCCGCCGCCGACCCAAAAGAGTATGACCCAATCCGGTCGGAATACTTTATTATTCTACCACACGATTCCCCTTTTGTAAATAGATGAAGGTAATATTTTCGGGCGTTCGCAACGCTCAATTCACTGGCTTCCCCGGTGAGAGGCGAAGGAGACGATGCGGGTGAGGCCTTTTTGAAAAAAGGCCCTCCCCCACACCCCCTCTCAAAAACTTCACGTGAAGAGGATTGATGAATGGATCCCGGCAAAAACCTTGGCATTGCAATTTCGTGGTAGGGGAGGGGCTTGCTCCTCCCGAATATTTGGTTCAATTAAACCCCTGCCGTGAGGTGATGAAAGAACAATTACGGTTGTTAAAAAACGAATCCCCGCGTGGACCTGCCCAAGATTTCATCATCATACCGAATCATATACACGCATACAAAGGCAAGGCAAGCCGGCGGGCATTTTTCAACATAACCTAAAACAACTATTCACTTCGCCGTCAGGCGAAATATCACACCGAAGGTATATCACTTGCCGCTTGCGGCAAATATCACTCGCCGAAGGCGAATATCACTGCGCGACTGCCGCGGGCAGTTGCGCCCCGGGGGACCACGAAGTGGTGGAAGGAGCCCGCGGGACGAATAGCCGAAGTAGCCGATTCCACGGTAGGGGAGGGGCTTGCTCCTCCCGAATATTCGGTTAAATGAAAACCCTGCGGTGAGGCCGCCAAAGAACAATTACAGCTGATCAAAACACGATTTCCGCGTGTAACTGTTGAAGATTTTAAATGATGCCGGACCATATACGCACGAGGATATTCTTTCATGAAAAGGCGGGGGGAGCAATGCCATTTGTCGCAAATGGCATCGCGCCTCCCCTACCGTCATC
>CAMGGT010000060.1 GCA_946055715.1 uncultured Clostridia bacterium
GTGTGCCGTAGGTGTTTGTGCGCCCCTTTGCCCCGCTGGAACCTCTGTACCAGCCGTCTGCAAGCTCCACGGTCAGGTCGTTTGCACCGTCACAGAGCAGGGGTGTGATGTCGTATGTCTGGTACTGGATGCGCCGCCTGTTGTCGGTCGAGCCAGGGGCAAACACAAATTCGCCCACCTTCCGCCCGTTCAGTCTGGCTTCATACAGGCCGCAGGCCGTGATGTACAGCCGCGCACGCGCCACGCCCTTCGCCCGGAAGGTCTTTTTGAAGCAGTCGACGGGATAGCGGCGTTTTTTGCACACGCGATAGTCGCCCGAAATCCACTTTGCCTGCCAGTCTGCGGGGGAGAGCAGACCCATTTCAAACCGCGCGGCGGCCTCTTCCCCTTCCGTGTCCGTTTCGTCCCACAGCGTCACGCGCCATTCCACGCGTTGGCGTGAGGCAAGCGGAAGCGGATATTCTGCCGCCATGTCGGCAGAGGGGACCCTGCCGCTGTCCCATACGGCCTTTTCGCCCGAGACAGCGATGATGCGGTATGCCGTTTGCCTGACGCCGCCCTCGCAGTTCCATGAGAGGCGCGGGTGCTGTATGTCTATCCCCATGGGGTCGCGCAGGTATTCGCATTTCAGGTTGATGGCTTTCATTGGTTTTTCCTCACTGTTGTTTTGCGGCCAGTTCTGCCAAAATCTTCGCGCGGAAGGCCTCGCCCGCCTTCAGTTCTGCCTGCCATCTTGCCTCTTCCTTTTCGGCGCGGCGTTTGGCGGCGGCTTCCTTTTTGGCTTTCTGTTCGGGGGTAAGGGCGGCCATGTGGGCAGCTTTCTTTTCGTCGGCTATGCGGGCTTTTTCTGCCGCTTTACGCTCTGCCGCCTCTTTTTGGGCTTGCTTCTTTTGGCGGTCGGCCGCGACCTTTTCGTTGTGTGCGGCCAGTTCTTTTTCAAAGTCTAGGCCTTTTCTGTCACATTTTTCTTTCAGTTCACGCGCAAAGGCGGCTTCGTTTTCTTGCATAAAGCGCGCTTCGTCCTGCGCCGCACGCACCTCGGGCGAGACCCATTCTTCCCCTCTCGCCTCGCAGTCCTCTTTCTGCCGCAGGCGGATCATGGCCTGCTTGCGCGCCACCGTCTTTTCCACAGACAGAAAGATCAGTAGCACGGCCAGCACTACCCCCGTGATGGTCTCCAGCCCCACGAATGCAAAGGTGATGACGCTTTTGACCGCCGCAGTTTGCTCGGCGGCGACCGTGACACCGTCAATCATTGAAGGGGCGACATATCCCGCACCCGCCAGCATGGCGTTGAACACGCCGGTAGCAATGCCGGCAAGGGCAACTGCCAGAATGCCGTACACAGACATGGCCGTGCCGTCACAGCGGATGCCGCTCTTCCATTCCAGGTGGTCCAGGTCATCTGCAAACAACGCCATGAAGACATAGGCGCAGGGCAGGCCGCCCACATTCTTGATGAATTGCCCCACGAGCACCACGGGCATGGAGGTGGGCGCCATCCAGCAGATGGCGCTGCCCAACGCATACAGCAGAAAGCCCGCCAGCGTCACATTGCGTTTGCCGAACCGTTTGGCCAGCGGCCACACGGCAAAGATGCCGATGCCCATGGGGATGCCGCCCAGAACCGACACCAGCATCTGGGTGATGCCGTCGTTGTAGGTGCCCAGCACATAGTTGCAATAGTACACAAGGCCGAGGTTCTTCAGCGACGAGGCAAACATATAAATGAAGAAATAGCCAAGGATAATGAGGGTGTATTTGTCTGTCAGAACGATTTTCAGCTGGGTCAGGTAGGGAATCTTTTTCTCCTCCGTGCCCACCGTTTCTTCGGTGACGCGTTCTTTGGTAAAGTAATATTCAAGCAGGGTCAGTGGCAACGCCAGCGCAGACAGCACGCACATCACCGCGATCCACAGGGATTTGTCCACCCCCAGTATGGGCATGATGATCATGGGAAAGACAAGCGCCACCAGAATGCCGCTCATCATGATGGTGGAGATCTGGTTGAAGACAGAAAGCCCGCCGCGCTGCAGGGTATTGCGTGTGGAAAGCGGCACCATCAAGTTGTGGCTCATGTTATAGATGGTATAGGCAAACGAATAGAACAGGTTGTAAGACAGCATCACCCAGATGACCTGCACCGTCCGGCTGCCGCCCGGCACCACAAACAGCAGAATGCCCGTGAGGGTCAGCAGGGGTGCAGAGAGCAACAGCCACGGCCGGGCTTTTCCCTGGCGGGTCCTGGTGCGGTCGATGATGTAGCCCATGATGACATTGGTGACGGCGTCAATGATCTTGGATGCAATGGGGAAGACCGTCAGAAACAGACCGCCCCACACGGTGGTCAGATTGAGCACATCCGTATAGTAGACATTGAGATAGGTGGCCAGAACGGCATTGAGCAGCAACGCGCCGCAAGGGCCGAGCAGATAGCCCAGCCATTTTTCTTTGCCGGTGACATTCTGCGCATGCACTCTGCTGTCAAACACTTTTGCGTTCAGCATACTCTTTTGTTCCATCATTGATTCTCCTTCTGGTCTTTGGGCAGGGTAGGTGCCTTCGTTTTGGTGCAGAAACTTGCGATGGCTTTCAGCAGATGTCCGTTGGCCATGTGCACAAACCCCAACGCAAACGAATAGGGCATGCTTTTGGCCGCAGACATCGACATGGTGAGGATCGAATTGCTCTCCAATATCCGCTTCAGAAACATGGCGCCCTTGATCTTGTTGTCACGCTCGGCGCCTTCGGGCAGTTTTTTTGCCTTTTTCATGTCCCGCTCTGCCACAGAAAGTACCGCACGGTAGAGGGTACGGCCTATGAATGTCGCCGGCAGGTCAGAAAAACGGCTTTCAAGATGAATGGGTGTTTCGGGCGGCAAAGGGGGGATCGTGATTCCCGACATGCGCTCAAACACTTCGTCCGTCACCTCATCCAACGCCGCACGGGCAAAGATCCTGCAAATATCCTCCGGGTAGGGCAGGGCGGCGGCATCTCCCGCAAGTGTGACCGTCTGGCTCAACTTCACCGTCATGCAGTCTGTGCAGAGCTGCAGTTCATACGCGCCGCCTTGGGTGGCCCAGCGGTTTTCCTTGGCGTTCCAGTATCGCATCTCCCGCTTGAAAAGCGTGATCTCCACACGTTTGCTTTCGCCCGCTTTCAGATAGACCTTGGCGAACCCCTTCAGCTCCTTTTGGGGGCAGAAGACCCCGTCTTTGGGGGCAGAGACATAGAGCTCTACGATCTCCGCGCCGTCAAAGTCACCGGTGTTGGCCACCTCGCAGGCAACCGTAAAGGCCTCTCCGTTGTCTGTGACGGTCATGTCGCGGTAGGCAAAGGTGGTGTACGAAAGGCCGAAGCCGAAGGGATAGCGCACGGGCTTCTGTGCGGTGAGATAGTAACGGTAGCCCACAAACACGCTCTCTTTATAGACCTCGTTGATGCCCTTTCCGTAGGCGTCGCCAAATGGGATGTCATCATACGACACAGGCCAGGTCTCTGCCAGCTTGCCACGGGGAGAGCAAAGGCCAAACAGCAGGTCATACACGGCCGTTCCGCCGTTTTGCCCCGGCAGATACATGTTGAGGATGGCGTTGACCCCGTCCGCAAAGGGCAACTCCACGGGCGAGCCGCCAAACAGCATCACCGTGATGCGTTTGCCCGTGCGCATCAGCGCATCCAGCAGGGCCAACTGGTTTTCGGGCAGGCGCATGTTGTCTCTGTCGCCGCCCTCGCTTTCCACATAGTCGGTCAGCCCCGCAAACACGACAATGTCGGTATATTCGTCCGCGGCCTCCACCGCATCCCGAATGAGGCGGTCGTTTGGTGCCAATTCGTTTTCGGCATAGCCCCTTCTGAAGGTATAGCAGACATTGTGGCGGTCAAAAGCATCTTTTGGGGTGGTGAGTCGTGTGGGGGAGATCATCGAACTGCCTGATCCCTGGTAGCGCATGCGTTCAAACAGGTCGCCCACCACCAGCAAACGGGCGGTTTTTTCAAACGGCAGCGCACCGTCGTTTTTCAGCAACACCGCGCAGTCCTCGGCGATCTCTGCCGCCAGTTTGTCATGCGCTTCCCAGTCTGCCTCGATGCCTTTGGGGTTGTGTTCATAACGCTCTGCCAGGTGCAGAACATTTTTCACCGCATGATTCAGATCATTTTCTGCAAGCGTACCGTTCTTGACGCCGTCAACGATCCATTTGCGGCAGATGGGGGTGTCGCCCGGCATTTCCAGGTCCAGCCCTGCACGCACGCCCTTTTTGCGGTCGTGGGTGGCACCCCAGTCGGACATGACAGCGCCGTCAAAGCCCCACTCGTCGCGCAGCAGATCGGTCAGCAGCCACTTGTTTTCACTGCAGTATTCGCCGTTGATGCGGTTGTATGCGCACATCATCGTGTGCGGCTTGCCCTCTTTCACTGTGATCTCAAAGGGTTTGAGGTAGATCTCCCGCGCGGCGCGCATATCGCATAAGCTGTTGCCCATGAAGCGGTAGTTTTCGCTGTTGTTCAGCGCAAAATGCTTGACCGAGACGCCCACGCCGCGGCTCTGCACGCCGCGCACTTCTGCCGCAGCCAGCTTTCCCGCCAGATACGGGTCTTCCGAAAAATACTCAAAGTTCCGCCCGCACAGGGGGTTGCGCTTGATGTTCACCGCCGGGCCGAGCAGAATGTCCACGCCGTAATGCAGACATTCCTGCGCGATTGCCTCTCCCATCCTGTAGGTATTGTCGGGGTTCCAGCCCGAGGCCGTGCAGGCCGCGGTGGGAAAGGCGGTTGACGGTTCGCTGCCCGTCACGCCGTTGTCTCCGCCCTCTTTTTGCACGCGCAGTCCGTGCGGCCCGTCTGACATGCGCACAGATGGGATGCTCAGCCGCGGAATGGGGTTGGTATACATAAAGTCCGTACCGGAAAGCAACGCCGCCTTCTCTTCGGTCGTCAGTTGCCGGGTCAATGCCTCCGTGTCCAAAGTGTCACGCTCCTTTCGCTTTTCGACAGCTGTCTTCCGCCGTTTTCCGGCGGGGCGGTTGCCTGCTGTTTTGCTTTTTTCCTCTTATACTGTAACACCGTCTGCCCCCTCTTTTCTTGCAGATTTGTTTTGATTTCATAAAATTTGTTTCACTTTTGACAAAAAATCACCAAAAATGTGGAAAAATCGGGACATTTGGTGGTTGATTTGACGATAAGGGTTTGCTATAATAAAAGCATGAAAAACACAGATCTGCAGTATATCTGCACCGCCATCGGCAATCTGTCCGGCATGCCCGTCCGGCTGTTTGCGGGCAGGGAACTCCGGTTCTTTCATTCGCTTGTCGCCTTGCCCAAAGACCCGATGTGCCTGTATGAAGAGGACATCTTTGCCATCGAGAATGAGCTCGGCTATTACATCACCCCTCTGTTTTACTATTACGGCAGTATCAGGCACGGCACATGGCGCATCGTCATCGGCCCCACCCGCCGCCTGCCCGCAGAAGAAAAGGACCTGCGCGCGCTTGCCTTCCGGCTGGATCTGCTGGGGGAGCAAGCGGATGCGTTCGTGGGCGCCATGAAGAGCATTCTGCCCATGCCGCTGGAAAGCGTCATGCAGTTGCTCTGCGTGATGAACTATATGCTCAACGGCAAAAAGAGCCGCCTGGAGGACGTGGCCATCTACGAGCCGGAACAGCAGGGCATCATCCGCGATCTGGAGCGCGAGCAGGCAGAACAGCAGTTTGAAGACGACGGAGAAGACTGCCCCCGCCCCGAGGTACACAACACCTATGCGGTGGAGCAGACCATGATGGACTTTGTGCGAAAAGGCGACACCGCCGCCCTCAGAGAATGGATTTCGGCCGCGCCTGCCGTCAGCGGCGGCACGCTGGCCGGCAATCAGCTTCGCCAGCAGAAAAACATGCTGGTGGTCACCGCCACCCTCGTCTCCCGCAATGCCATCCGCGGCGGCATGGATGTGCAGGATGCGCTGGCGTTGAGCGATGCCTACATCCAGAAGGCAGAACTGCTCACCCGCGTTGACGGCCTGACCAATCTGCAATACCGCATGGTCACAGATTTTACCGAGCGGGTGGAGCGCATCCGCCTGGGCAAACACCCCACAAAGCTGGTCGTGGATGTGGCCAACTACATCCGCCGCCACCTTTCCGAAAGCATCACCACCACGCAGGTGGCAGAGCATCTCTACATCAGCCGTTCGCGCCTCTCTACCCGCTTCAAGGCCGAGGCGGGCATGAACCTCTGTGACTTCATCCTGCGCGAAAAAACAGAAGAGGCCAAACGCCTCCTCCGCTACAGCGACAAAAGCATATCTGCCGTCAGCTCCTATCTCGGCTTTTCTTCCCAAAGCCACTTTTCGCACGTGTTCAGAAAATACACGGGC
>CAMGGT010000061.1 GCA_946055715.1 uncultured Clostridia bacterium
GGGTCGATGCCGGCGGTACTGAAATCTCCGGTTACATGAAGCTGGTCGGCCCCGACACGCCGTTCAAAGACCTGAACAACAAGATCAACGACATCAAGGATACAGCTACGATTGGGGAGTTTATAGATGCCGGCCTGCTGGAACTGGACGCAAGCGCACAGTTCAACCTGGATCGTGTGTATAATTACCGCGATACGACAACATATCCCGAAAGCGACTGGAGAGATCTGAACCTGACCAGATTCGTATCCTTCATGGTGTCTTTGACCACCATGATTCCCTGATCTGATTTTCGTTCCTGTCTTCCGTGCGGCATGCCGCACGGAAGACAGGGCAATGCCCTGCCACCGTGATGTTGCCTTGACGGAAAGGAGACGCGCATGAAACACATGAAACGCACAGCCATCTTCACTGCGGCGCTTGCGCTGCTGTGCCTTGTGCTGCTGTTCGGTGTGGCCTGCGATGTTTCCTACCAAGGGCCAAGCTGGTCAGAGATCATGAGCCGGGTCAAGTCGGTGCAGATGGGTGTGCTGTTCGGGTACGAAAAAGTGTCAAGTGACGGCACAGACATCTGGCAAAAGCCGACGGAGGAGGGAGAGAGCATCCCTCCCCAGACTCCTGAGGGCTGGGTGGCCGTGCTGGCAGACCTGTCGCTGGGCGACCTTCTCGACCAGACGAAATTGACAGAAAAAATCGAAAACACCCCTCTTTCGGTCGCCCTTGGCATGACCGAACGCGACAATGTGTGGTATACGGATGCCGCCTGCACCCAAAAGGCGGTGCCGTTGCTCTCACATCTTGCCACCACCGAGATCGGCCGGGTGGGCGAGACCATTCCGGATGTGCGCCTCGGCTACCTGTTTGGCTTCTCTCCCGTCTATGAAGGGGAGAGCAGGGAAGGCGCGCCCGACCATTGGGAAGAGAACGGCCTGCCCGTCACAGACGGAATCCGTGCCTCGCTTGCCAACCTGACGGTGGCGGAGCTGGAGGAGGAAGCCGCCCTTTCCGACGCCTGCAAAAGCATGACCGTGGCGGCGGTGCTGGGCTATACGCAAGACCCCGCCACCGGCATTTGGTATGAAGACGGCGAACGCACCCGCGAGGCCTCTGCCCTGATGCAAATCATGGCCTCGGCTGAGGTACAGGACCTTTCACGCACGGTGGATGACGCTGCCCTCGGCCGCCTCCTGGGCTGTTGCAAGGTGGACGGCGTGTGGTACACCGAGTATACCGACGACGAAGATGCGGCAAACGATGTGCCCGTCGCAGGCCTTTTGGCGCTGATCGGCCCGGATACACCCCTCTCCGATTTCGAGACAAGGGTGGAGGCCGTGAAGACGACCGAAACCATCGGGGCATATGAGAGTGCGGGACTGATCGAGCCGTTCACAACACAGCAGACGGCGGCGCTTGACGACCTGTATGCCGACTTTGCCCTGCCGGAAAAGCCCGCAGATACCTACACCTGGCGAGACCTGACCTTGTCGGAATTCATCGGCTGGACGGTCTCTTTTGCCATGCTCTATCACAGCGCAAACTACTGAAAACGCCCAAATCCTATTTTTGAATATCCCTTTATCAAATCATGTGACCAATACGCGCCAAAAGTATGTCTGAAGGAGATACAAAGATGAAGATCAGCCGTTTTGTATGCGCCGCCCTGCTTGTTTTCATGGCACTTTCGCTTCTGGCCTGCAACCCGGCGGTGGTCGCCCCCACAACGACCGTGCCGACGACCCTGCCGCCCACCGCTACCACGACCACGGAGGATGTACAGGATGTGCGCCTGCAAGCGGTCATGACCGCCGTGGCCACCTCCGCCCCTGCCATCTCCGAGACGACCGTTTCCCTTACCGAAAAGGGAGGTCTGACCCTCACCTCGGTCTTTGTTTACACGGCCTCCACCGGAAAGACCGTATACACCATTCAGCGGTTTGGCGAGTTGTCTGTAGACAACACGACCCCGCAGATCGTCACCGAGGAGGGCGAGAAGACAGAGACGACCTCGCCCACAGAGGGCGTGCGCCTTTCTGCGCTTTGCCTTGAAAAAACCTTGTTTTCTGCCTGCACTTTGACAGAAGCAGACGGCACGCTGACCCTCACCGCCACCCTCAAAGCCGGTGCGGAGGCAGATGTGTTCGGCGTTGCTATTGACGGTGCGGCGGGGACCCGACTGGTCATTTCCGTTGTAGACGGTCGGGTCGCATCTGTGGATGTGAATTATACCGTGAGCACTTCCACCGTGCAGATCCAAACGCGCTATACCTATTGACCTCATTGTCCGTCTCCCTGCATGAAACGGAGGGGGACGGGCAAAACTTTATAGACCACAAGAAAAGAAGAAGAGTATGAAAAGAATCACCATCAGAGAACTGTGGGCGCAACCCGGCGCCTATGCAGACAAGACGGTCACCGTCTGCGGCTGGGCAAGAAGCATCCGCGACAGCCGCGCATTCGGCTTTATTGATCTAAACGACGGCAGCAGCTTCAAGGGCGTGCAGGTCGTGTTTGAACGCGAGGTGCTTGCCAACTATGACGAGATCGCACGGCAGAATGTCGGCGCCGCGCTGGTCATCACCGGCACGCTTGCCCTCACCCCGGAGATGAAGCAGCCCTTTGAGATCAAAGCGGCCACCATTGCCGTGGAGGGCACCTCCACCCCCGACTATCCCCTGCAGAAAAAGCGGCACACGCTGGAGTATTTGCGTGAGCAGGCCTATCTGCGCCCCCGCACCAACCTGTTTTCGGCGGTGTTCCGCGTCAGAAGCGAGGTGGCGTATGCCATTCACTCCTTCTTTCATGACCGCGGATTTGTGTATGTGCACACCCCCCTCATCACCGCCTCTGACTGCGAAGGCGCAGGCGAGATGTTCCGCGTGACCACGCTGGACCCCAAAAATCCCCCCCTGTGTGAAGACGGCAGTGTGGACTTCTCGCAGGACTTTTTCGGCAAGCCCGCCAACCTCACCGTTTCCGGGCAGCTTGAGGGCGAGACCTTTGCCATGGCCTTCGGCAAGATCTATACCTTCGGCCCCACCTTCCGTGCAGAAAACTCCAACACCGCCCGCCACGCCGCGGAATTCTGGATGATCGAACCCGAGATTGCCTTTGCCGACCTGGAAGACGATATGCAGCTGGCCTGGGACATGATCGTCTACATCATTCGCCATGTCATCGAGAAGTGCCCGGCAGAACTGGCCTTCTTCAACAGCTTTGTTGACAACACCTTGCAGGAACGCCTGGCCGCACTGGTGGAAAGCGACTATGCCAAGGTGACCTATACAGAGGCCGTCTCGCTGCTTGAAAAGAGCGGCCGCGACTTCAAATATCCCGTCTCGTGGGGGTGCGACCTGCAAACAGAGCATGAGCGGTATCTCACCGAAGAGATCTTCAAACGCCCGGTGTTTGTTATCGACTATCCCAAAGAGATCAAGGCCTTCTATATGCGCCTCAACGACGACGGCAAGACCGTTGCCGCCATGGACCTTCTGGTACCGGGCGTGGGCGAGATCATCGGGGGCAGTCAGCGTGAGGAGCGCATGGATCTGTTGCTTGACCGCATGAAGGAGCTGGGCCTGCGCGAGCAGGACTATGAGTGGTATCTCAACCTGCGCAAATACGGCGGCACAAAGCATGCCGGCTTCGGCCTGGGATTTGAGCGCATCATCATGTACCTCACGGGCGTGGCCAACATCCGCGATGTCATCCCCTATCCGCGCACGGTCGGCTCTGCCGAATACTGATCTATCCGTTTTGCACACCATCCCCCGGCAAATGCCGGTATCTGTATGCATGTAAAGGAGAGAAACCCAATGCAGACATACGTGACCTACAGCCAGTTCGGCGCCAAAGGCGACGGCAAGACCGACGACATGGCGGCCATTGTTGCCGCCCATGCCTACGCAAATGAGCATCACCTGCCCGTGCGGGCAGATGCAGGCGCCACCTACTATATCGGCGGCCGAGACCTGACCGCCGTCATCCGAACAGACACAGACTGGAACACCGCTCGCTTTATTGTGGATGATAGCGATGTCGAAAACCGCGACCAGTCGCTGTTTCTCGTTCCAGCGGAATATGAGCCGATGCCGGTCGACATCCCGTGCCTTGTTCGCCGACAGAAGAAGCTGGACATCCGGCTGCCCGGCACCTGCCTTGTCTCCGTCCGCGACGAGACCCGGCGCAACTACATACGCAAGGGTCCGAACCGTTCAAACGGTGTGCCCGTCTCGGATACCTTTTTGGCGGATGCCGAGGGCAATACCCTCAACGACATCATGTGGGACTATCCGCAGGTCACTTCCGCTACCGCCCGCCGCATTGAAGAAGAGCCGCTGACGGTCAGCGGCGGTCACTTCACCACGCTTGTCAACCAGATGCCCTCTGCCTACACCTACTATGCGCGGGACATTCTGGTCAAACGCTCGCACACCACCCTCGAGGGCATCACTCACCGCGTGGAGGGCGAGGGAGAACACGGCGCACCCTACGGCGGCTTTTTGCGCGTCAGCGGTGCCGCGTATGTGACATTGCGCGACTGCTCGCTGACGGGTCACAAGATCTTCATTACAGACGGTTACGGCTCCAAAGTGCCCATGGGTACCTATGACATCAGTCTCGGCGGCGCCGCCTTCGTCACCCTGTCGAGCATCACGCAGGTGCAGGACATTATGGACACCTCGCGCTGGGGACTGATGGGCAGTAACTACTGCAAGGACATTACATTAGAAAACTGCACCATGTCCCGCTTTGACGCGCACATGGGGGTCACCAATGCCACCATACGCAACTGCCGCCTTGGTTGGCAATGCGTAAATGCCATCGGCATGGGGCAATTTCTGGTGGAAAACACAGAGATCTACGGTCGCAGCTTCATCCAACTGCGCCACGACTATGGCGGACATTGGGACGGCGACATGACCATCCGCAACTGCGTGTGGTATCCCACAGGTGAGCATCCCTCGGTGCTTTCCGGCGCAAATGACGAAGACCATGACTTCGGCTATGACTGCAAAATGCCCCGTTGCCTGACGATAGACGGTCTGACCATCCATGATGAAAACGAGCGCATACGCGATTTTGCCCTGCTTGGCAACTATCGCCGTACGGATGTGCCTACGCCCCGCACCTTCCCCTATCAGCCCACCCGCGTCCTGCACGCAAGGGGCATCCGGTGTACGGGCGGCCACCCTGTGAAAATCTGCCGCACGCCGGAACTCTATCCCGACCTGCAGGCAGACACCGACCTGCCCGAGGCATAAACTGTGGTGACAGATGATCGCAAGCCGATTCGATTTCGGAAAAAAGGGAAAAACCCCCTGCTCATTTGCAAAAAAAGCCGGGTAGCCACCGCCACCCGGCTTTTTCTCCTCTTTTCCCTGCCATTTCTCTCTTCCAACACAGAAGAAACAACCGATGGATGTGCTCCATCATAGAAGGAACAGCCAATGGACATTCTGTATTGTGACCCGCACCTGGTCGTTGCGCTCAAGCCCGCAGGCATCTCTGCCGAGGCAGACGGCGGCCGCGGAGACGATCTTCCCACCCTGCTCACCGCCGCGCTTCGCGCACGGGGAGAGAAGGAGCAGTTGTTTGTGGTGCACCGACTTGACCGCGCCGTCGGCGGGCTGACGGTGCTGGCCCGCACAAAGGCGGCGGCCGCATCGCTTGGCGCGGCGGTCGGGCAAAAGGACGGCTTCTCAAAGGACTATTTTGCCGTCATCCAAGGGCAAATGACGCCCGCAGAGGGCAGATTACAGCATTATCTGCGGCGCGACGGTCTGCGCGGCCGCGCCGTGCCTGCCGATAGCCATGCGGCGGGGGCCAAACGGGCAGAACTGCTCTACCGCACGCTGGCGGAAGCGCAAACCGACACGGGCACCCCCATCACGGCGGTGGCCGTGCGGCTTTGCACCGGGCGCTTCCATCAGATCCGCGCCCAGTTTGCCTTTGCGGGGCATCCGCTGGTGGGAGACGGCAAATATGGTGCCGCGGCCTATGCGCCACAGCCCGCGCTGTTTGCCGCCTCGTTCTCCTTTTTGCACCCGGCAGACGGTCGCCCGCTCTCCTTTTTTGCCCCGCCGCCGGAGGCCTATCCCTTCTCTGTTTTTCCCAAAAACACCTTTACCCCCCTCTCATTTTCCTTTTGAGGGGACATATCCCCGTGCGAGACAGGCAGTTTTCCGTTTCGAACAAAAAAGCCGAGAGGCAACGGCCGCACAGTCGCGGTCTGCCATTCGGCTTGTTCTTATTTCTATCAGAAGTTTTTGAGAGGGGGTAAGGGGCTGTCGCAGTAAGAACCCTTGCATTTCCTTGCTATTTTGCCACTTTCTCTGTCATTTACAGTTGCCAAAGAATGTTCTCCTC
>CAMGGT010000062.1 GCA_946055715.1 uncultured Clostridia bacterium
CCCCCCCCCCCCCCCCCCCCCCCCCTCTCCCCTTTTTTCAAAAACCCCCCCCCCAAAGGACAGGTATCTTCCTTACATTCGTTTCTTCGCGGTTGCGATTCTGTTGGTCTTTGGGCGGCGGTTACTTCTGATAGCGGACGTCTGCACCGCGGAACACCAGCGGGCGGAAGTGTCCCAGCAGGCGGCTGGCGATCCGGTCATCATACCGGGCGCGGATGTCTGCGGGTGAGAGGTTGGAGCTGATGACGGTGGGCAAGCCGCGGTTGAGGCGGGTATTGATGAGGTTATACAGGCAGCTGACGCTGAACGAGGTCTGAAACTCGGTGCCGAGGTCGTCCATCACCAACAGTTCGCACCGCTCATAGGGGTCTGCCTGAAAATCCGCCTCGCCCCGCCCGGAGTGGAAGCGGTCATGTTCGTAGGCAGAGATGATGTTCTGCGCACTTTCATAGCGGACATCAAAGCCCCGTTCGATGACGCGGCGGGCAATGGCGGTAGAGAGATGGGTCTTGCCGAGACCCGTGTGGCCGATCATGAGCAGATTGCCCGAGCGGCCGGGCAGAAATGCCTCGGCATAGTCGCGGGCGGCGGTGAGATTGCGCTGCATTTGTTCGCGGTCTTCGCCCTGATAATATTCCAGCGAAAAGTTCTCAAAGCTCTGTCTGTCGGCCAGATGACCGATGCCCCCGCAACGGAAGGCCTCCATGGTCAGCGCCTTTTTGAAGCAGGGGCACATGCGCCCGTCATCCGTATAGCCGGTGTCGCGGCAGGCCTTGCAGGCATAGCGCGGCTCGGTCTCATCCGAGGGTAGCCCCAGATGGCGCAAAAGGTCCTGACGCGCCTGTTGCAGGGAGAGATTTTCTTCCCGCAGGGCGTCAAGGTCGCGGGTTTTTTCCGGGGAATTGGGGCGGCAGGCGATCTCAAACAGGCGCATGGAGGTGCGGCCGAGCGCGCGGTCGATCTCCGCCGCTTCGGGGCTGTTTGCATACAGGGCCAGGCGGCGGTTTTCTGCCTCTGCCTCGGCGCGGGTGCGGCGGGCGGCATATTCATCCTTGATGCGGCGAAAGATGTCCTGATTGTAGGCCATGGGTGGCTCCTTTCCTTCTATGGGCGAAGTGGCGGTCAGGTTTTTTTGTCGGGGTCAAGCAGTTTTTGGGCGACCTCTTTGCCGTAACTGCGCTCCAGCGCCTTGGCAAAAAAATCGTCGGTGTCAAAACTGCCCCCGCCGATGGGTGCGGGCGCAGGGGCGCGGCGGGGTGCGGGTCTTTGCGCGGTGCGGGCGAGTTTTTCGCGTTGCAGCAGGGCCTCCACCGATGCCAGGTCGCGGCATCCGGCCTCATACCAGCGGGTCAGGATCTTGTCCACATAGCCCACGGGTGCTTTTTGCTTGGTGTCTACCGTGATGTCATAGGCCAGGCCGATGATTTCCATGTCATAGCCGAGATCCACCACCCAGCGGGCAAAACATTCCCTTTCTTTGGGGCTGAGGGTACGGTCGCCGAAGCCGAACAGGCGGCGGAGCTTTCCCTCGGCGGAAGCGGCGCGTTCCCGGCGTTTGAAGTGGGCGTCCAGTGCCTCGGTGGTGTCGATGCCGTCGTCATACAGACCGATGGCCAGCTTTTCCAGATAGCGCAGGGTCTTTTTGCCGCTGCGCACGCAGTGGTTGACCAGCGTCAGTATGTAGGTGTCGTCCAGCCCCAGCTGTTCCGACAGGCCCACGATCACGGCCATCTCGGAGGGGTTGAAGTGCCGCCCCATCTGCTGTTGGCAGGCATCCAGCAGGGGCAGAAGGTCGTGCTTTTCAATATAGGCGGCGTTTTCGCTCTCGGCACGGGGGGCAAGTTCCCGCGCGGAGGCAAGAAGGGGTGCCTTTTTGGTTTTGCCTGCGTTGTCTGCCGACACGGGAGAACCGGCATTTTGGGGGGCTGTCGCCCCACCGGTCGCAAGAGGGGTGTTTTCGGGTGCGGCAGAAGGCGCAATACCCGCTTCCTGCCAGTAGGCAAGGGCACCCCGCACACGCGCCTGACTGCATCCGGCGGCTTTAGCCAGCGCGGCGGGGGTGGGGGGCGTGCCTGCAAGCAGGCACACAAGCACGCGCAGATCCTCTGCTGTGGCTTCCGACAGCAACTGCGAGCCGGGCAGGGTCGAAAGGGCGGCGGGCAGGGCCGCCCAACGGTCGTTTGTTTGTTCTGTCATGGTATGATCCTTGTTTTTGGTATTCGGTGGCGGAACTGTCCGCCGACGGCAGACAGTTCCGCGAAAGATCCGCGCGGCAGGGCGGCGCGGGGGTGTGTCCGTGTCGGTTCATCCGGGACGGTCGTTGCTCCCTGCCATCCGCCGACGGCGGGCAGTTTCACAGAAAAAACCGTGCGGCAAAGGGGTGCGGGGCGGTTATTTGTCTTCTTCCCGCCCTTTGTCCGACGCCTGCCCCTTTGAAGTGCGCAGGCGGTAGCACAGGCCGAGCAGGGCATCCGAGAGGTGCATATTCTCAATTTCCATGCCGTCGATGTGCAGGTCCAGTTCCGTGTCGGAAAAATTCCAGATGCCCCGCACGCCTGCACACGCCAGCATTTCTGCCATGGGCTGTGCCTGTTCGCGCGGGACGGCCAGCACGGCCAGGTCGACCTTGTGACGGCGGCACCATGTCTCTGCCTCTTCAGCGGGCAGAACGGGCAGGCCGGCCACTGTCTGTCCCACAAGAGCGGGGTCTTTTTCAAAAATGGCCAGTTTGCGGATGCCGCGGCGCTCCAGCATGGCGGAGGAGACGAGCGAGTGCCCCAGATGCCCCAGCCCCACAAACACCGCGCTGTAATGCTCGTTGACCCCCAAAAGTTCCCCGATCTTGTCATAGAGGTACTGCACATGATAGCCGTATCCCTGCTGGCCGAACCCGCCGAAGCAGTTGAGGTCCTGGCGGATCTGGGAGGCGGTGACGCACATCCGCTGTGAAAGCTCCGAGGAGCTGATGCGCGCCTTGCCCTCACGGAGCAACTGCCCCAGATAGCGGTGATAGCGGGGCAACCGCCGGATGACCGCCGTAGAGACGGCGCGATCCTGGGGTGCAGATCGCCTGCTTGGAGGGTAGATCCCTTTGACTTTGTCGATGTGTTCCATGGCTTTTCCTCCGACAAGTAGTGGGGTAGAGGGTGAAAATACGGGGGTTTGGCGGTTTTCCACATTTTCAACTGTGGAATATGTGGAAAACCCATGTGAAAAACAGGCCGATTGTGGAAAACTATTCTGCATTTTGCCCAAAACAGGAGGCATTTTTGCCCAAAGTCGGCCTATTGGCGACACAAAGCGGGGGTTTTGACGATATTTCGCCTTTGAAGTGTCGGTTGCGGCGGAAAAAACGCTCTGTTGACACCTCTGCAGGGGATGAACAGGGGCAAAGAAACTTGCGGCCCAAACCTGCACTTCAGAGACGACATCACAGCCGACAACTTTGCGCGCCTGTGCGCGGTTGCGGGCGGTTTTCAGATGCTGTCGGCGGCAGAAGCGTTGAGTGAGACATCCGCCAGATGCCCCGCCAGGTATTCGCGGTAGCCCTGGGCGCACACCATCAGCCCGTTGTCTCCGCACAGAGACAGGGGGGGCAGGGAGAGCGAAATGCCGCGCTTTTTGCACAGGCGGCGTAGCGCCTGCCGCAGGTGCGAGTTGGCAGAAACGCCGCCCGCGGCCACCAGCGGACAGCCGGGGAAGCGGTCAAGCGCCAGCTCTGTCTGGCGGCAGACGGCCTCGACGGCCTCGTAGGTAAAGGCGGCGGCAAATTCCGCCGGGGAAAAGGGCTCGTTCTTCTGGCGGTGGTGATGGATGAGGTTGACCGAGGCGGTCTTCAGCCCCGAGAAGGAAAAGTCGGCCGTGCCGTCATGCAGGGCGGGGGAGGGCAGGTGCAGTTCTCCCCGGCGGAAGGCGGGAGAGGCCGCGTAGCCATTGAGGGTGGGGTCTGACGGGCAGAGGGCGGCAAAGCCCTCTGCGGCCAGGCGGTCAAAGGCCGCGCCGGCCGGATAGGGCAGACCCAGCAGGCGCCCCACCTTGTCAAACGACTCGCCGATGGCATCGTCGCGGGTGGCACCGATCTCCTCATAGTCGCACCAGGTAGCGGCGTGATAGAGCGAAGTGTGCCCGCCGGATACTACCAGTGCCAGAAAGGGGGGCGCTTCGGGGGCGGGGGCCTCCGTGCTTTCCACCCAGGCGGCGGCCACGTGGGCCTTCATGTGGTTGACCGAAACCAGCGGGATGTCGTGGGCAAAGGAAAATGCCTTGGCAAAATTGACCCCTACCAGCAGGGCGCCGATCAGCCCCGGATGGGAGGTCACTGCCACAAGCCCGACCTCCGAGGGAGAGATCCCTGCCTCCGAGAGGGCGTCGGTTGCCAGGGCAGAAATGGATTCAATATGGGCGCGGCTGGCGATCTCGGGTACCACGCCGCCATACAGCCGATGCACCGGCACCTGGCTGTTGATGCGATTGGCACAGGGAGAGAGGCGGCCGTCAGGGTCGGCGCGGAGGATGCCCACCGCCGTTTCGTCACAGGAACTTTCAATTCCGAGAATATACATACCGTATGTTTCCTTTGAGGTCTGACCCTCCGCGGCGCGGGGCGTCACAGCCGGATGCGCCTTCGGGGGCAGGGGTTTGCGGGGTTTGCGGGGTGTGGCGGCCGTCAGGTCTCCGGTCGGGGAAACCGACAGGTCATGATGACGGCATCTTCTGTGGGGTGGCGGTAATAGCGGCGGCGCAGACCCGTTTCGGCATAGCCCACGGCGGCATACAGCCGCTGTGCGGGCAGGCCGGAGGCGCGCACCTCCAGATAGCCGTTTGTGTTGCCCTCCGAAAGCAGGGCGGCATGCACCCGCTCCATCAGCCCGCGGCCGATGCCGCGGCGGCGGTGGGCGGGCAGGGTCGCCACCCGCAATATCTCCCATTCGGGCGACACCACGCGAAACAGCACTTCCCCCACAAGACAGCCCCCGTCTGCCAGGCAGAGCAGGGTGCGACAGCAGTCGCAGGCAAGGTGTTCCCGCAGGGCGGCCTCGCTCCACGGGTCGCCAAAGCAACAGGCCTCCAGCGCCGCAAGTGCGGGCAGGTCGTCTGCCGTGGCCGGGCGGAAGGTATAGCCGGATAGCGGCGCGGGCGTGGCGGTTCGTTCACTCACTTTGGGTCAAGGCCTCCCTGATGCGCCGCAGGGTCTGACAATACAGGTCCACATCCCCGCCAAACGGGTCGGGAATGTCGCCCAGCAGGGTCAGCTTGCCTGCCTGCTCGGGCAGATAGAAGAGCAGGGCAGACAGGTGAGCGGGAGAAAGACAAAAGATCTTTTCGCAGGCGGCGGCAATGTCCGGCGTGATCTGCCGGGCGGTGTGCGCCTCGTAGTTGTTGGTGGGGGTGCAGGGGATGCCCTCTGCGTGCAGAGCGGCGACGGCGTTGGGGTGGATGGGGTCGCCTTCCCGCGCGGCGATGCCGCAGCTGACGGCGCGGACGGCTTCGCCCGCGTGCAGATCGTTGAACACCGCCGCGGCCATGGGCGAGCGGCAGGTGTTGCCCGTGCAGACAAAGCAGACCGTGCGCGGGGCGGTGGGGGCGGCGTCCTTTTGCGGGCGCTCGGCCAAAGCGGTGGCCATAGAAGGCCTCCTTTCGCGGGCGGGGCGACATAAAACGGCTCCGCCACATCATAGAATGGGGTGAATATACAAGCTCGCAGGTGAGCGGAAAGGAACAGATATGAAGAAGAGCAAGTGGCTTTCGTTTGCCCTTTTGCTTGCCCTGCCACTTGCGGTGGGGCTGGTGGCCGCATGGCTGACGCCGCAGGCGCGGTCCTTTTATGAGGCGGAGATCCTGACCCCGCCCGCATCACCGCCGGGGTGGGTGTTTGCGGTCGTGTGGCCGGTGCTGTACCTTTTGATGGGGGCGGCTTCATGGCTTGTGTGGCGGGCAGAGGACTGCCCCACAAGGGAAAAGGGGCTGACGGCGTATGCCGCACAGCTGATCCTCAACTTCTTCTGGCCGCTGTTTTTCTTCCGGCTGGAGGCCTTCGGCCTGTCGCTTTTGTGGCTGGTGCTGCTGCTTTTGGCCGCCGTGTGGACGGCATGGCTGTTTGGGCGTTGCAAAAAGGCGGCGGGGCTGATGCTTGTACCCTATCTCCTTTGGCTGTGCTATGCGCTGTATCTCACCTATGGGGTGTGGCGGCTCAACTGACCTGCCGCGCCGATGGTGCAACCGCGCCCTGCGGCGGGCTGCACAGTGATATTCGCCTTCGGCGAGTGA
>CAMGGT010000063.1 GCA_946055715.1 uncultured Clostridia bacterium
CCGACCAGAGCTTCAAACAGACCGCGGAAGCCCTTTTCGCGGAAAATGGTTTTGTAGTAGTTGATCTCGTCAAAGATCAGTTCATCCACCACCCGCATGCCCAGCAATTCCACGGGGGCCTTGTCGTCGGTGAGGATGTGGTCGCCTTTGGCCACGGACTCCAGCCCCGAGCGTGCAAGAGACACGGTGGCGCGCAGGGCGTCATCCTCAATTGCGGACAGGGTCGCCGCCAGGTTGCCGTCCATGCGGTCATGGGCGGCGGCGAACACCTCTCGGTTGCCGCCGTCATAGCAGTTATAGCTTGTGACATGGTCAAACACGGAGGCGATGGTCTCGCACAGATACTGGTTGATGGCCCCCTCCTTGTCGGACTGCATGTTGAGGTTCACCACCATCACGCCCCCCTCGGTCAGATGCTCTTTGACCAAAGTGAAAAACTCCACGCTGGACATCTGAAAGGGGATGGTCACATCCTGGTAGGCATCCACCATGATCACGTCATACTTTTTGTCGCACCGGTTGAGAAAGGCGCGGCCGTCTTCCGTATGCGCCACCACCTCGCGGGGCATGTCGAATTTGTCGTAGGCCAGGTCCACGATCTTCTGGTCGATCTCCACCCCTTCCACGCTCGCACCCGGCAGGTAATACAGGCATTCCGAGGCATAGGTGCCCGAGCCAAGGCCCAGGATCAGCACAGAGGGGTCGCGCCCCTCCGCCACGGCATCCGTCATGAAGGGGGCGGCCATGGCATAGTCGTAATAGTACATGCCGGTCAGCCCGGGCGTTTTCATTTTGACCGACTGCACGCCGATGAGGACATTGGTCGACAGGTAGATACGCCGGTCGTCCTCCCGTACTTGCAGGTAGTTGTAGATGGACTCGTCTTCATACAGATCTCCCTGCCAGAAGGCAAAGCCCGTCAGCGGTGCAAGAAACCCCGCCGCCACCAACAGCACCGTACACACGGCGCACCGCAGGATGTGCTTTTTGGGAGAGGTCAGAAAATACAGCAGCGCCAGCACCAACAGCACCGCGGCAAAGCAGATGAAGGTGAGGGATGTGCCCACCGCCGGGATGGTCACAAAGGTGGGCAGAAACGTGCCGATGATGGAGCCGATGGTGTTCAGCGCGTTCATTTTTCCCACCGTGCTGCCGGCATCCTCGGCGTTGTCCATCACATAGCGGACAAGCGAGGGGGTGGTGGTGCCCAGCAACATCAAGGGAAACACAAACAGAATAAAGCAGGAGGCAAAGGCCGCCCACACCAGATAGTTGGAAGAGACGATCAGCGCCATGACCATGGCCACCCCGGCGATGATGTATTTGCCCACCACGGGAATCAGCCCGATCCACACCGCCGCCAGCAGAATGCGGGCATACAGGCGGGCAGGGTCGGGGTTTTTGTCGGCCGAGCGGCCGCCCCACAGGTTGCCAAGCGCCATGGCGATCATAATGGTGCCGATGATGATGGTCCACACGATCTGCGAGGAAGAAAAATAGGGTGCCAGCAGACGGGAAGCCCCTGTTTCCACCGCCATGACCGACATGCCGGCAAAGAATTCCGTGAGGTAGAGAAACCACTTTTTCCGCAACATATCGTTGCCTCCTTACAGCGGGTTGATTGTCGGGTCGGTGTGTGCTTTATCAAATGCCGCAAGCGCGCGGCAGACAGCCCTGCCGGTGGCAATGGCGTTTTGGGCGGAGAAGGGCAGACCATGAGAGACAAAATAGGCCGTTTCCAATGTAAACGCCAGCGCCGCCCCCGCCGTTGTGTGCATATAGGTGCCGAAGCAGGGGGCGCCCACACGGTTCCAGCGTGTGTCGGGCGGTATGTCGTCTTGGGAGAAGTGAGGGAAGCAGTCCGGCCCGCAGGCCTGCTCAAGCAGCAGGGAAAAGCGGCGCAGGTCGGGCAGAATGTCATAGTGCTTTTGCGGGATGAAGACCGTGTCGTTCTCCCCGCCGCAGTGCCAGGGAGAATGAAAATCGATGGCATAGCGCACATCACGCGCTTCCGCCAGTTGACGGATGGCGCGCACGGCGGCATAGCGGGAAGGGGTGGCGGGGTCATAGTCGCGGTTGTGGTCAAAGGGCGGGCGCCCTTTTCCCTGGTCGCCGTCCACCACGCCGTCATAGTCCACAAACGGCACGCAAACGAGCGACAGCCCGGAAATGGGGTGCTGCGCCCACTCCCGCAGAAAGCCCTCCAGCACATAGTTGCCGGTGGATTCGCAGGCATGGTGGCGCGCGGTGAGCAAAATGGTCTCTTGGTCATCTCCCATTTGCAGGCAGGGCACATCGCGCCCCTTTTCGCTTGCGGTCAGGCGGGAGACGGGCAGGGCAAGCTCACGGCACAGCGCGTCAAACCGCGCCGGATGGTAGAGAAAGTGATGGGCAAAATAGACCCGGTCTTCCCCCGCCGAAAAGGTGTAGGAAAAACCGCGGGGGGTGTGTTCGCCTTCCGCCCATGCCCAGTTTTGCAGGTCATGACTGACAGCAGGGCCGAAATAGCCGATGCGGTCGCCGTCAAAAGAGAAGGTACAGGTCTGCCCCGCCTGCGCCCCCTCCACGCAGAAGGCCCAATAGAACCATTCCGGCCCTCCGCGCAGGTCGCAGGAGAGCAGAAAGCGGTTTTCGTCTGTTTGAGTGGCAACGATGTTGCCGCCCACAAAGTCGGCGGTGATGCGCATGGCGGCGGCCTCCTTGTGAAGATGGGGGTGGGCAGAAGAGGTCAGACGGCTCTGAAGGTCATGCCCAGGGGCGAGAGGGCGCGGATGATCTCGTCGGTGACGGGGGCAAGCTCTGCCTTGGACAGCGTGCGCTCGGCAGAGGAGAAGGTCAGGCGCAGGGTCAGCCACTGGCCGCTCTCGCCCTCATAGGTGTCCAGCACGCCGATGTCGGCCAGCCACTCGCCGCCCGCGCGGCGCACGGCCTCGCTGATACGGCCGAAATCAAGAGATGCCAGATCTGCCGCAAAGCTGAGGTCGATGTCAATGGCGGGGAAGCGGGAGGGCGCGCGGTAGTGCAGGGGCTGTGCGGGCACGGCGGCAAAGGCGGCCATGTCTATCTCCAGCCAGGCAACGGCGGCTTTTTTGTCCAGTTTTTCTTTGACGGCGGGGTGAAGCACGCCCACACAGCCGATGACAGAGCCGGCCGCCGAGACAGAAAAGCTGTTGACGGGGTGCTGCCAGTTGTAGGCGGGGGTCAGATGGGCAAAATCGGGGACAAGGTGGCGCAGCTGGCTTGTCAGCAACACCGCCAGGTCGCGCAGGCGCAGAAAGACGCTTTCTTCGCTTGCGGTCTTGTCATACAGCACGACCCCCAGCCGCTTGCGCTCGTCGCAGGTGCCGTCCGGCAGCTTGCCCTCGACCGTGTGGCCGATCTCAAACAGACCAAAGGCATCCCCATAGCCCTTGTTTTCGCGGGCAAAGGAGAGCAGGGTGGGTATCATGGAGCGGCGCAGAATGGCGTGGTCGGGGGTCTGGGCGTTCAGCAGGCGCACATTGTCCGGCGTTTCGATGCCCAGCGCCTTGTCTTTGGCCAGGTCGCTCCAGATGTAGGAATGCACCTCGTGCAGTCCCGCGGACTTGACCAGCAGGTCCTTGATCTCCGTCTCATCCGTCTTGCCTGTCTCGGGGCGGACGGGATACAGCGGGCTTTTGGTGGTCTTGACCGCAAAATTGTCATAGCCGTATATGCGGGTGATCTCTTCGATCAGGTCGGCCTTGATGGTCACATCCTTGGTCGCACGGAAGGAAGGCACCGTCACATGGAAGTTGTCTCCTGTTCGCACCACACCGAATTCCAGCGCGCGCAGGGTCTTTTCGATCTCGTCGGAGGAGATGTCAATGCCGGTATAGCGGTCCACAAACGGCTTGTCGATGTCCAGCTCGATCGTGGGGAACTTGGTGGGATAGCGGTCGGTGAGGCGGGAGGTGACGCGCGCACCGGGGTCCAGCGTCAAAAGCAGGTGCAGAAGGCGCTGTGCGGCCGTCACGGTCAGTTCGGGGTCCAGCGTTTTTTCATACCGCATGGAGGCATCCGTGCGCAGGCCGAGACGGGTGGAAGAACGGCGCACAGACACCGCGTTGAAGCAGGCGCTTTCAAGCAACAGCGATGTGGTATCGTCCTCGATTTCGGAATTCAGCCCGCCCATGATGCCGGCAATGGCCACGGGCTTGCCCTCGGAGGTGATCATCAGCGTGTCGCGGTCGATCTTGCGCTGTGTGCCGTCCAGCGTGGTGAAGGGCGTCTCTTCGGGCAGGCGGCGGACATCCACCGACTGCACACGGCGCAGGTCAAAGGCGTGCATGGGCTGACCCAGCTCCATCATCACATAGTTGGTCAGGTCTGCCAGGAAGTTGATGGCGCGCGAGCCGCAGTAGAACAGGCGGATGCGCATATTGACGGGGCTTTTGCGGCGGGTGATGCCCTCGGCCTTGATGGCGCAGTAGCGCAGGCAAAGCTCGGGGTCGCTGACCGTCACATCCACCTCCGGCAGGCCGTCATAGGCGGCGGTGGGGTGGCAGTCCGGCTTTTTCAACGGGCGGCCGGTCAGGGTGGCAAACTCGCGGGCAATGCCATAGTGCCCCCACAGGTCGGGGCGGTTGGTGAGAGATTTGTTGTCTACCTCAAAGATGATGTCGTCAATGTCATAGACGGCTTTGAGGTCACGGCCGAGCGGCAGGTCGTCGGGCAGTTCCATCAGGCCGCTGTTGTCGGCGCTGATGCCCAGTTCCGCTTCGGAACAGCACATGCCATAGGACATATAGCCCGCCACTTTTGCCGCGCCGATGGGGTGGCCGCACACACAGCCGCCCTCGCGGGCAAAGGCCACAGTCAGCCCGGGGCGCACATTGGGGGCGCCGCACACGCAGTCGATGGGCTCTTTTTCGCCCGCGTCGATCTTCAGCAGGTGCAGTTTCTGGGAGTCGGGATGGGGCTCCACCGAAAGCACACGCGCCACGACCACGCCGTATGTGTCGGTCCCTTTTTCATAAATGTCCTCCACTTCTGCCGTGGAAAGGGTAAAGCGGGCAATCAGGGCCTTGCGGTCCAGCCCGGAAAGATCGACAAAATCGCCGATCCAGTTCATGGATACAAACATTTTCGCACCTCCTTATCGGCTCTCGAATTGAGACAGGGATTTCAGCTGTCCGGCGTTGAAGTCGCGGATGTCGCCGATGCCGTATTTCATCATGGCCAGGCGGGTCAGCCCCAGGCCGAAGGCAAAGCCGGTGTATTTGTCGGTGTCGATGCCGCCGGCTTTGAGGACATTGGGGTGGATCATGCCGCAGGGGCAAAGCTCCAGCCAGCCGGAGTTCTTGCAGGAGGGGCAGCCGTCTCCGCCGCAGATCAGGCAGGAGATGTCCAGTTCAAAGCCCGGTTCCACGAAGGGGAAGAAGCCGGGGCGCAAGCGCACTCGGATGTCGCGGCGGAACACCTCCGAGAGCATCTTCTTCATGAAGTAGATGAGGTTGGAGATGGAGATGTCCTCGTCGATCATGATGCCTTCCATCTGGAAGAAGGTGTTTTCGTGGCAGGCGTCGGTGGCCTCATTGCGGAAGCAACGGCCGGGGAAGATGGCGCGCAGGGGTGCGCCGTATTTTCTCATGATGTGGTTCTGGGCGGCGGAGGTGTGGGTCTTGAGCAACTGACCGTTGTCCAGATAGTAGGTGTCCTGCATGTCCCGTGCGGGGTGATGCTTGGGGATGTTCAGCGCTTCAAAACAGTGATAGTCATCCACCACCTCGGGGTAGTCCTCTACGGTGAAGCCCATGGAGGCAAAAATGCTCTCCACCTCCCGCTGAATCAGCGTGATGGGGTGAAAAGAGCCGCAGTTCAGATGTGCGGGCAGGGTGGGGTTGAAGGGCTTGGCGTGGGCGATCTGGGCTTCCAGCGCTTTTTGGCGCAGGGTCTCGCCTGCGGCGGTAATGGCCTTGGCAAACTCTGCCTTGGCCTCGTTGATCAGTTGGCCCAGGCGGGCTTTCTGCTCGCCCTCCACATTGCGCAATTCTGCCATCAGGTCGCTTACCGGCCCCTTTTTGCCCAAAAAGGAAACGCGGACCTCCTCCAGCTGTTCGGGGGTCTGCGCCGCGCTTAAGCGGGCGCGGAAGTTCTCTCGCAGCGCGCTGATCTTTTCTTTCATGGTTGCTTGTCCTTTCATTGCCCGGTCGTCCGGGCGGAATGTGTCATGTCCAAGGGTTTCAAAAAGTAAAGGATATACTAATATACATACAAAGTAAATTATAT
>CAMGGT010000064.1 GCA_946055715.1 uncultured Clostridia bacterium
CTTCACGAAAAGTTTTTGAGAGGGGGTGTGGGGGAGGGCCTTTTTTCAAAAAGGCATCACCCACAAAAAACACAGCGGTCTTAGGTCTCCTGCGCGTCGGCGCGGTGCGGAGGGCGGGCCTTCGGCACAGAGGTACTTCCCGCGGGCGGATGTTGGCCGGCCAATTTCTTCGCGATCCCCGCGCGAAGCGGGCGGGTCATTCTTTCTCCTGCTTGCCGGAAAACAGGATGAAGACCTTGAAGTGCCGCCCGCAACGCGGGCAGGTCACGGCGTGACGGCCGCGCTTGCGCGGCAGGCGAAGGATGGCCTTGCACTTGCGACAACGGCGGAACACATGGGTCTTGCGGTCTTTGAAGCGGTTGCGCATCAGGCGCCCCTCACCGCAGACGGCACTCCACATGCGCTCCAGCCGTTGGTTCTCTGCCTGGCGGCGGGGAATGTTGCGGGACATCATGCGGCAAAATATGACGATGTAGAGCGCCACCGAAAGCCCATACAGCAAAAAATATACAACGGGCAAACGGCTGAAAAACAGATTCAGCACCATCAGCCCCACCGCCGTCCAGAGCAATGCCCAGTTCAGGCGGTCCCAGCCGTAACGGCCGGCAAAAAAGCGATACATTCGCTCACGAAAACGCATACATTCTCCCTTTCGGCGGCAAAAGCCGCCGCTTGCTTGCCGGACTTCTTCCGGCAAATGCAGTATATGACAGAACAGGGGCAAAAATAAAGTGCAGAATGTCACATAAATGTTACATTTTTGTGACCGTTCACCTGCCCGCCCATAATAACAGCAAGTGAGCGACTGCGGCCAAAAGGTACCCCGCCGCCAACTGAAAGGCAAGCCCCCACAGAAGGGTGGACTTGCGCTCACTCTCCTGCCACAGGGACAGTTGCGCGTTCAGGCAGGGCGGCCAGAGCAACACCAACAGGCAAAACGGCACCGCCGTCGAGAGGGCAATACACTCGCCGCAGAGCAAAACGGAAAGGGTGGCGGCCACCGTCTCTTTGGCACACAAGCCGCAGACGAGCGCCGCCGTCAGCCGCCAGTCGCCGCACCCAAGCGGGGCAAACAGAGCGGCGGGCAGTCGGCAGAGCAGGCACAGCAAGCTGTCTGCGGGGTCCGCGCAGAAGGCCAGTGTCGGGCTGAGGTGCGAGAGCAGCCACAGGCAGGCAGAGCACAGGGTCACCGCGCCCACGACCCGCCCGAGGAATCCGACTGTTTTGCCGAGTGCAACGCCGAAAGCCACTTTGAGGGAGGGACGGCGCAACGGTGGCATTTCCAACATGAACGCAGGGGGGTTTTGAGTGTTTTCGGGCGTTTTGGATGGCTTTTTCGCGCGCTTTTGAAAAAGAAGCAGTTGCACCAGTGCCATGCCTACCCCCAGCGGGTACAGCCAGAACACCCGGCCGCCCCCGGCCGCACGCCCGGCCACAGCCGAAGCGACAAACAGATAGACGGGCAACTTGGCGCTGCAGGAAAGGCAAGGAAGGACCGACAGCGTGCGGTCCCGCGCCCGACCGTCCCCCACCGTGCGACAGGCCATAGCCCCCGTCACCGTACAGCCGAACCCCAACAGCAAAGGAAAAGCACTCTCCCCCGAAAGGCCCAGGCGGCGCATGGGGCGGTCAAACAGAAACACCGCGCGGGCGGGATAGCCGCTGTCTTCCAGCCATGCAAGGCCGAAAAACAGCACAAACAGCGGAAGCAGAAACCCGCCCACAGACAGCGCGCCCCCAAGTACCCCGTCGCAGACGAACTCCCGCACGGGGGCGGGCAACCCCGCCCCCGTCAGCCCTTGCCGCACCGCGCTCACCGCCGCCTCGCACAAGCCGGCCATCAATGCCGCCGGCCGGCCGCCGGATACCAGTCGCACAGCGCAGAACAGTACGCCCGCCACCCCGGCAAAGAGCAGATAGCCCCACCTGCCGCAGAGCAGACGGTCAACGCGCTCCCGCCGCCCGGCAAGGTCACTTTTGCCTGCCGGGTGCAGGGTGGCGGCCACCGCCGCAGAGAGGTGCGGAGGCGGGCTCGATGTCGTATGAGAAAAGGTGCGCACCCCGGAAGCGGCCGCGTGGTCCGATGCGGCAGATGCGGCGCAGGAAAACGCATGTGCGCGCGCGGGCGCGGGCTTTGTTGGTGCGGGCTTTGTTCTGCCTGCGTCGGTTGCCCCGCGCGACAGGGCGGCGCAGGATAATGGACGGATAGTCGAGACAGCGTTTGCTTTTGCCCCGCAAAGGCAGCAGTCACCGCTGCATACCCGGCCATGCGGCAGAGGAGGAAGATCTCGTTCTTTTCTTTCAAAAAGAGGCGTCCCGGTGGCCTTTTCGGGGGAATGAAGAGGGGGTTTTGGTCGAATATCTCGCATTTTGCCGCCTGCGAGGGACGGGCAGATGACGCCCTGCCCGTTTTGCCTGTCTGCTGTGCGCGGCAGGCGGAGAGGTCGGGTGCCACTTTTTCCTTGTGGCGGTTGCAGGGCATCCCGACGCGAAGATGGCACACACAACCATGCCACAAGATCGGGGAGGCCTTCGCCCGTGCGGGCCGAGACGGCAAAGACGGGGAGGCCCAGCACATCCGAAAGGGTGGTCGCATCCAAAGCGAGGCCGAGACGGCGCAGATCATCCGTGAGGTTACAGACGAGGCACAGGGGCTTTTGCGCCGCGCGCATCTCCCACAGCAGACCGAGCGACCGTTCGGGCGCAGCGGCATCGCAAACGAGCATGGCCGCGTCCCATGCGCCCTGCGCGATCTCCGCCGCGGCAATGCCGCCCTCTTTGCCGTCGGAGAGGGCGTAACAGCCGGGCAGATCGACCAGCCGTATGTCGCCATGTCCGCGCAGGTGCCCCTCTCCCACCGACACCGTCACCCCCGCATAATTGCCGGTGTGACGGTGGGCGCGACACAGGCGGTTGAAGAGAGTGGATTTGCCACAGTTGGGAAGCCCCGCCACCAATATGCGCATACCGCCCGCCTCCCTTTGCCGCAAATATGTTTCAGAGTATGGTATGTTGCTTTGCTTTACAATATGCCATCTGCGCACTTCGTGTTTTTTGCTTCATCGAAAAAGCAAAGCAAAAGGCGCGCCCGGCCGCTTTCTCTCCGATGCCGCCGCCCTGTTCTTTGCGCCGCAACGGTTGGCTTTTATGTTGCGGTTTGAATTGCATGTACCGATGCCCCCCGCGCCCGCCGCACAGTCGCCGGGATCAAAAGGGAAACAGCCCTCTTGCAACCGTGCGGCAACGCGAGGGTCGCAAGGAGACGGCCACGCAAAAACCGCCGCCTCGGCACAGCAGGAGAAAATGGCCTGCCAACGCCAACCGGGAAGATACAGGTCGCAAAACAGAGGGAACAGAGGGAATTATGCCGCGCCTCTTTACTTTGCCGCGATCTTGCGGTATAATAGAGAAAAAGAGGCGGTCGCCCCGCACGAAACGGCTTTGCCCGCCGCGAACGCGTGGCCACCGATGTGCCGGGCGGAACCGCCCGTTGCAATGACGTTTGAAAACGAAAGGACATTTGCTTCTATGAATGCCGTTTATGATGCCATCGAAAATGTGTTTACCTGGCTGATGAGGTTTGGCATCCTCGCCATTGAGCTGGTGGGCGTAGCGGTGCTGTTTGCGGCGGTGGTGCGTGCCGTGTGGGAACTCTGGCACCGGGGAAAATATGTCCGTCTGCATCTGGCAGAGGGCATTGCACTGTCGCTGGAATTCAAAATGGGCGGAGAGCTGCTGCGCACCGTCATCGTCCGTGAATGGAGCGAACTGCTGATCCTGGGTGCGGTGATCCTGCTGCGTGCCGCGCTGACATTCCTGATCCAATGGGAGATCAGAAACGAGAAGAAAAACGGCGTCCCCATCGAAACCATCGAGAAGATCGAGGCCCTACAAAAGACCGCGGATGACGAATAACCGCGCGCCCGACCGTCGGCTGCTTTTCCCCACGGCAGAAAACGAAACGCCGAGGAGCGGCATGTCAAAGATGACCTGCAGCACCGCTGTACCCGCACGGGTATGGCGGTGCTGTTTTTGCGTGAATGGCCGGCATCCGGATCCGCCATGCGGAGAGAAGCAGAAAAGATCCTTCTCCTCATCCGCCGCCCCGCGTCGCCTTCTCACATCTTCGCCCTTCGGGAAGGCGATTGAGGTCGGGGTGGCGGGCATTCGTTTGACTTAATTGACAATAATTATTTGCAAAATGGTTCTCTACTCTCGGTAGAATGCCTCTCTTTCGAACAGAGAGGATATAATTGGCAGAGTAGAGCGCATTTTCTTGCCTGTGGCAGACCATTATTGCTATAATGGCACCAAAGCCACCGTGACGCCGGCGGCATGATGCGGCGTCGCCCGGGCACAGCCCGACCGAACAGACCGACGCAGACCCGGCAGCCCGTCTGCCCACATTTTTGCCATATGCAAAGGAGAAACCGCGATGCTCAAACAGAAAAGCCACAACTATCCGCTTTATGAAACCACCGTGTTCCGCGATTTTCGCGTGATGATCGAAAATGTCGCCCTGCGCTACCCCGACCGCACGGCCATCTCGTATAAAGAAACCCCAAACGACAAAGAAACCAAAAAGATCACCTATGCCACCGCCGCCGAAGAGATCCGCGCGCTGGGCGAAAAGCTCATCGACATGGGCCTGCGTGACAAGAAGGTCATGATCTGCGGCAAAAGCTCGTGGGAATGGGTCTATGCCTACTTCGCGCTGATGACTGTCGGCGCGGTGACGGTGCCCACCGACAAGGACCTGCCCGCGGGGGAGCTGGTGAACATCGCGCAAAGAGCCGGATGCGTGGCCATCGTCTACGGCACCGAAATTTCCGACAAGGTGGCCGGCATGTTGCCTTCCCTGCCCGGCGTGACCCTGCACATTGCCATGGGCGACCGCCCGCTGCCCGGCGACCCCACCCTGCCCGACCTGATCGCCGCCGGATATGACCTGCAAAAGGCCGGCAAGAACGAGTATGATATCTATGAGATCGACCCCGACCGCCTTGCCTCCATCGTCTTTACCTCCGGCACCACCGGCCGCGGAAAGGGCGTGATGCTGTCCCAGACCAACATCGTCTCGGACATGACGCAGGGCATGTATAACTTTGCCATCACCCCCAAGACCATGATGGTGCTGCCCCCGCACCACACCTTCGGTTCCACCGTGAACATTGTGGGGCATTATGCGCAGGGCTCCGAGATCTATATCTCTTCCGGCGTCAAATATTTTGTGCGCGAGATGGGCGAACAGCACCCCTCCCACCTCATTCTGGTGCCGCTGTTTCTGGAGACCATCTACAAAAAGATCTGGGCCTCGGCCGAAAAGCGCGGCAAGGCCGACACCATGCGCCGCGCGCTGGCGCTCAACCGCAAACTGCAGCGCATGGGCATTGACCTCAGCGGCGTTTTCTTCCGCGAGATCAAAGAGATGATGGGCGGCAACCTGCAGATGGTCATCTGCGGCGGCGCGGCCCTGAACCAGAACATCATCGACACCTTTGAGGGGCTGGGCATCGTTGTGCTCAACGGCTATGGCATCACCGAATGCGCCCCGCTGATCTCCTGCAATCGCAACCTCTACCGCAAGAGCGGCTCGGTGGGCACCCCCATCATCGGCGAAAAGGTCAAGATCCTTGACCCCAACGAGGCAGGCGAAGGCGAGATCTGCGTCAAGGGCCCCAATGTGATGATGGGCTACTTTGACGACGAAGAGGCCACCCGCGAGGCGTTTGACGACGAGGGCTACTTCCGCACCGGCGACTATGGGAAGCTGGACGAGGAGGGCTGGATCTATATCACCGGCCGCAAAAAGAACATGATCCTGTTCAGCAACGGCAAAAATGTCTATCCCGAAGAGATCGAGACCGTCCTGCAAGGCATCTACGGCGTAAGCGAAGTGGTGGTCTATGCCGGCGAATGCAAGGACGACCCCGCAAAAGAAGTGATCGTAGCAGAGATCTACCCCGACGCCGAAGCCCTCGCCGCCCACGGCATCACCGACGCAAAGGCCTATTTTGACGCCGAGGTCAAAGCCGCAAACGACACCATGATCTCCTATAAGCGCGTCGGACTGGTCAAGCTGCGCGACACCGAATTTGAAAAGAACACCTCCCGCAAGATCCAACGCTTCAAAATCGACCGTTCTGTCTGAGAACGATGTTATGTGGGTGAGATTTATGCGGGGGCTGTTACAGTAAGAACCCTTGCATTTCCTTGCTGTTTTGCCACTTTCTCTGTCATTTACAG
>CAMGGT010000065.1 GCA_946055715.1 uncultured Clostridia bacterium
GTCGTATACCCTCTTTCTTCCGCCCATTGCAGGTTTTGCTCGGTAAAGCGGCCTTCCGGCGGACGGTAAAAGGGCGCCGCTTTTTGCCCCGTCTCACGCAAAACGCATTCTTCCAACGCTGACAGTTCCCGTGCAAACGCCTCTTCGTCTGCGCGGCTCATATCTTTGTGATGCGCGGTGTGATTGCAGATCAGGTGCCCTTCTTTGGTCATTCTTTTGACCAGTTCCGGGTTTTTGGTGACAAAATGAGACAAAACAAAAAATGCCCCCACGACCCCTTTTTCCTGCAATGTGTTCAAAATCTTTTCCACATTGCCGTTCTCATATCCGACATCAAAGGTCAGATAAACGGTCTTTCTTCCCTGCTCTGCCGCCTTTTCGTCACAGTAGAGTGCCTTGTGTTGCCGTATCACCCGCAGATCCCCGTCCAGCACGGGAGCTTTGTGTTCGGCATTCCGCTTTGTATACCAACTGATCGGCTTTGTGCCCATCCGGCTCGCCTGTTCGCCTCCCGCCGAAAGAACAAAGAGTTGCAGCGATGCCAGTACCAGCGCCACACATAGAGCGCTTTTTGCATATCGCATCATCCGGTCTTACTCCTTTTTCTTTTATTGTTTGCAGCAGACCGGCGAATATGAAAGCAGAGCCGACAGAAAATTCTGTCGGCTCTGCTGCAAATTACTTGAATTTGCGCTTTCTGGCGGCTTCCGCCTTCTTTTTGCGCTTGACGCTGGGCTTTTCGTAACATTCTCTCTTGCGAAGTTCGGCGGGCACGCCTGACTTGACGTAGGAACGCTTAAAGCGTCTGAGAGCGCTGTCGATCGTCTCGTTCTCTTTCACTCTGATCTCTGCCATTCTATTTTCGCCTCCCTTCGGGTCAAACATAGACATTACTTATTTAGTATATCGGATGTTAGCGGATTTGTCAAGCGGATTTTCCAAAAAAAGTGTGAAAAAAGTGTGATCGTTTTTACAGTTTCTGCATTTCATGCTCTGGGCTCTACGGGCGGGCAGGCCAGAAGGCGTGCGGCCAGGAGGGTGTTTTTCATCAGCATGGCAATGGTCATGGGGCCAACGCCGCCAGGTACAGGGGTGATGGCAGACGCTTTTGCCGACACCGTCGCAAAATCAACATCTCCGCACAGTCCTTCCGACAGGCGGTTGATGCCCACATCAATGACGACAGCACCGTCTTTGACCATGTCTGCACACACAAAGCGGGGCTTTCCCACTGCGGCCACCAGCAGGTCGGCCGACCGGGTATAAAACGGCAGATCCTCTGTATGAGAGTGGCACACGGTCACCGTGGCATTGCGCGCAAGCAACAGTTGCGCCATCGGTTTGCCCACAATGTTGGAACGTCCGATAACCACACAATGCATCCCGTCTACAGAAATACCGCAGCGGTCAAGCAATTCCATCACACCGGCGGGCGTGCAAGGAGCAAAACGCGGCCGCCCGGAGAGAAGAAAGCCCATGTTGACCGGATGAAATCCATCCACATCCTTGTCGGGAGAGATAGCCCGCAAAACGACCTCTTCCCTGATATGTCGGGGCAACGGCAATTGCACCAGAATGCCGTGGACATCCGCACGACGGTTCAATGTATCGATCTCCCGTAGGAGAACTTCCTCTGTCGTCTCTTTTGGCAGAGCGATCTCAAACGACGCGATGCCGGTTTCCCGGCATGCGCGGCATTTGTTGCGTACATACACACAGGAGGCCGGGTCGTCTCCCACGATGATGACCGCAAGTCCGGGGATGACCCCTGTTTGCTGTGTAAATTCCGTCACATCGCGTGCGACATCCGCTTTGACAGCAGCGGAGATCGCACGTCCGTCAATGAGTTTCGGCTCCATTTGAACATCCTTTATTCATCTTTAAGATTCCAGTTGCCTTGCCAGAAAATTTGCTGCGGTCTGAATCAGTTTGATTTCCGTTTCCCCGGGTTGCCCGTCGGCTGTCTGCCCGGAGATCACAGAGCAAACACAGCCGATCAGGTCGCCCTGCGAGATAATGGGCATAGCGCAACTGACTGTATGGTTGCCATCTTCGGTCACGCTGACCGTGTCGGCCCCTTGTTTATACTGATAAAACGAGCGCTTTTCAATCACCTGTTCCAGCCCGGACGAAATGCCCTTGTCCATTAATTCTCTTCTGGGCACGCCCGCACAGGCAATCACCGCGTCTCTGTCGCAGACAACAACGCTGAGGTCACAGATCTTGTGCAGCGTTTCCGCATACTGTGCGGCAAAGGCGGAAAGTTCTCCGATGGGGGAATACTTTTTGAAGATGACTTCCCCCTCCCTATCGGTAAAGATCTCCAGCGGGTCGCCCTCTTTGATGCGCATGGTGCGGCGGATCTCCTTGGGAATAACCACACGTCCCAGATCGTCTATTCTTCTGACAATTCCTGTTGCTTTCATATCTATAATCTCCCTTTTTGCTGTAAATGGTTGTGAGACTATTGTTTGCAGGATCAGGGAGATTATGCGAAAAGTCTTGAATTTGCGTTTGGGGTGTGCTACAATGGTCGAGACATCAGGGATGAGACAACCGGCAGACCGTCGAGGCCTGTGCCCACACATTGAAACCGATGCTTTCGCCTTTTGCTTTGGCACGCTGGACAGGCAGGCGTTCTTCCTCCAGTTCGGGAATGGACCCGACCTTGCCTTCTGCCCATTCCACCAGTCGGTTTGCCGCCCTGCGCAGCCGTTCTTTCAGCCCGCCGAGACGGATGTCCTGCACATCAAACCCATAGGGCTTGTTTTCGGTCATCCACTGGTCATAGAACAGATCAGAGAAGGTCTCAACGCGGCGAACTGCTTCGGGATAATCGTTTTGCGCCAACCGCAGAACTGCCTCACGGTCACCATTAAGATAAGCATCCTGTGTGCGCACACCCAGGTCTGCCTTGATCTCCAGCACGGAGCAAAGGGCAGAAAGTGTACGGAACACTTCGGGATAATGTTTCACGCGTTGGCCGGCCTCTGCCAGACGCGCAGCCGATTCGGCGCAGGCCGCCGACACACCTGCGGGAACGGTATAGTCAAGAAAGCCCGCCAGCGGGTCATTATACAGCAGATATTTGCTGGGATTCTCACACCTGTCGCCACTGCCCTCGCTGATCCTGTTGGGAATGTCCAGCAACATATAATCGTCATACTCATCGCCCACCGCATCCCGAAACAGCGCCTTGACATCCTCTTCGGTCGCGTTTTCGTCTTTGGCCAGGCAGGCCGCCCAGGCCATTGTGGGCAACACAGAGTAACGGGAGCCCTCCGCACCGTCATCGCCCCACAGGGTGATGAAGGCAGAACGAACGCCCTCTTTCACACAGGCGGCAAACGCTTCCCTTGTTGCATGAATGGAAAACTTGTTGTGGGGTGCAAAGCCGTGCCAGCACCACGCGCCGCCGGCAAATATCAGGTTGTCGCAGAGTTGCTTGTTTTCATGCATGAACTTGGCATATTCGGCTTCCGTTGACCGATAATAGTCCCAGTAGACAAGCGTCACATCCTTGGGGATCATGGCCTTGGCGCTTTCGATCATGCCGGACTCGCGCGACAGATGATAGAACATATCGTTCCAGATCATGGGCTCAAAGCCCTCTTTGGCCGCCAGTTCGCACACGCGGTTCAGGTGTTCTGTCAATATCTCAAAACGGTTGCGTATGCCGTGCAGTTCGCGGTATTTGCCCAGACCAACCATATAGGCCTCGTCCATGCCCAGATGGATGCGTTTCGTGTGGAAACACTTGCGCAGGGTCTTGAACATATTGGCCAACAGCGTATAGGTCCTTTCTGCCCCGATGAGCAGAATATTGTCAAAGTCGCGCGCCTGGCTGGCATATTCTTCCCACCGCATGATGCTGTTGAGGTGTGCCAACGCCTGCACACAGGGAATCAACTCAATGCCCTGCTCTGCCGCGTATTCATCCAACTCGCGCATCTCTTCACAGGTGTATCTGCCCCGCAGATAGCCAAAGTAGGGCTCTCCCTCCACTTCGTAGGTATCTTCGGTATAAAGCATCAGGTATGTATAGCCCATTTTGGCCATGATCCTGATGTAATCGCGGACTGCCTCCGGCTTCATCACACCGTTGCGGGAACAGTCGATCATTACGCCGAGTTCGTCAAAATTTTTCATACGATCTCCTTTTATCCGGTTGCTTTGCAACCCATTGTTTTAAGCTGGAACAATTCTATCATACCCATATCCCCTTGTCAAGAAACATAGAGATGAAATCCAAACTTATTCAACAAGCTGCAACCGAAGGAGTTGCTTATGATTCACGAGAAAATCTACCTCTATCCCAATCGCAAGGATGTCTTTTTGGAGACCTACTGCTTTGAACGTGGCGTCTGCCGAAAGTCGGATGCGATGCTGATCCTGCCCGGCGGAGGGTACAGCTATATCTGCGATGTCGTGGGCGAACCGATTGCCCGCGCCTTTGCCGCCGAGGGCTTCAACTGCTTTGTGCTGACATACGGCATAGGCGACCATGCCCGTTATCCCGGGCCTCTGCTGGATGCCGCCCTTGCCATGAAGTACATACGGGAGCATGCAGACCGCTACAACATCAACCCGGAAAAGATCTGCGCGGTCGGCTGTTCGGCGGGCGGGCACCTGTGCGGGCTTTTGGGCAATATGTGGCACCTGCCCTTTCTGTCAGAGACCGTCGGCGCCCCCTCCGAGACCTTCCGCCCTGTTTGCGTGATGATGATCTATCCCGTCATCACCGCCTACGAATATGCGCATCCCGACTCCATCCGCATGCTGGTCGGCGACCACCCGACCGGGGAAGAACTGACGGCCGTCTCGATCGAAAAGCTTGTCAGCGCAAGATCCGTGCCCGCCTTTCTCTTTCACACAGCGGCAGACGGCCTTGTGCCTCCGGAAAACACCCTGCTTGCCGCCAAAGCATACCACGATGCCGGCATCCCTTTTGAAGTCCATATCTATCCTTTCGGCGGGCATGGCATTGCGTTGGGCAAAAAAGAAACCGGCACCGAAGATGCCGCCGTGGCAGAATGGCCGCGCCTCGCCACTGCATTCTGCCGCCGGTTTCTTTGACTAAACATTCATTTTGTACGCTCCAACTGTGCCGGTGTTTTCGGGTTGTGGACGGCGGAGATAAATGCCATGATGCCCGTCTCCCCGCCCACAGACAGACTCATCTATTCTACATGATTAGTCATTCTCAATATAATCATTTTTGGTTGTAAAAAAGGAGTATCTCATGATTCACGAAAAAATCTACCTGTATCCCGACCGCAAGGATGTCTTCCTGGAGACCTACTGCTTTGAACGCGGTGTCTGCACCAAATCGGACGCGATGCTGATCCTGCCCGGCGGCGGCTATCAGTTTGTCTCTGACCGAGAGGGAGAACCCATCATGCGCGCATTTGCCGCCCAAGGGTTCAATTGCTTTGTGCTGACCTACAGCATTTGCGACAAAGCCCGTTTTCCGCAGCCCCTGCTGGATGCCGCCATGGCCATGAAGCACATCCGTGAGAATGCAGAGCACGACAATATCAACCCCGAAAAGATCTGCGCTGTCGGCTTTTCGGCCGGTGGGCATCTCTGCGGTATGCTGGGCAACATGTGGCATCTGCCGGTGTTGAGAGAGACCATCGGCGTGCCCTCCGAAGTCTTCCGGCCGACATGCGTGCTGCTGATCTACCCCGTCATCACCGCCTATGAATATGCCCATCTCGGCTCCATTCAGACGGTTGTCGGCACACAGGCAACCGTGGAATCCCTGGCCACTGTTTCGGTTGACCCGTCTGTCGTTTCTATAGAAAAGAACATCACCGAAAAATCCGTGCCTGCCTTTTTGCTTCACACGGCAGATGACGGCCTTGTCCCCGTAGAAAACACCCTGCTTGCCGCACATGCCTACCACAAAGCGGGCGTACCGTTTGAAGTGCACATCTATCCCTTCGGCCCACACGGCATATCCATCGCCAAAGAGGAGACCGGCCCCGCCGAGCCAAGTGTGGCAGAATGGCCGCGTCTTGCGACCGCCTTCTGCCGTCGGTTTCTCTGAGAGAAGTCGCCATCTGCCAAAAGGGCTGCTGCAAATGCGTAACCAATGCATTTGCAGCAGCCCTTTTGTACTTTATGC
>CAMGGT010000066.1 GCA_946055715.1 uncultured Clostridia bacterium
GTCCTCGGCAGAGTAGTCCCACGAGCCCACCAGGTTGATCTCTTTGTTGCACATGGCAAAATGCGGGTTGATCTCGTAGGTGCCGTTGTTGACGAAGAAGCCCATTTCGCACAGGCCGCCGCCGCGGCGTATGTACTCGAAGATGTCCTTTGCGGCCGCGGGTGCCCCCGTGCATTGGAAGGCAAAGTCCGCGCCCACGCCGTTGGCCGCCGACTTGACGATGGCCACTCTCTTTTCCAGCGTGTCTGCTTCTCTGAAGTTGATGACGGTCTTGACTCCCAGCCGACGGGCCATATCCAGCCGTTTGGGCGTGCCGTCGATGGCGATGATGTGGTTGATGCCCGCGGCGCGAAGCACGGCGCACATCATCAGTCCCACAGGGCCAAGCCCCTGGATCAGCACGCGGGAATTGAAGTTCATCAGCCCCGTGCTGTTGGCGCGGTTGTAGGCGTGCACGCACACGCAGGCCAGCTCCAGCAGCATGCGCTCGTCCAGATCCAGGTCGTTGACCCGGAAGTAGGTGGCGCCTTTGGCGCGGATGAGCAGGTGGGAGGCAAACCAGCCGTTGAGGGGCTGGGCGTCGTTGTGGCCGATGAGGCCGAACACCCCCTGCTTGTCGCAGAGGTTGGTGGTGGCGGGGTGCATGCGGCAGATGTGGCACTCGCCGCAGCTGATGACGGAGGTCACCAGCTTGTCGCCCACTTTCAGCGGGTTGCCGGCGGTGTCGCAGGTGACATTTTTGCCCATGGCCAGGATCTCACCCGTGCCCTCGTGCCCCAGCACAACGGGGATGAGGCCGAAGGGGTCACCCTTCCATTCGTGTACGTCCGTGCCGCACACACCGCACCCCTCCACCTTCACCAGGATGTCGTCATCCTCAAGGTCGGGGATGGGAAATTCTTTGACCTCGATCTTCTTTTTGTCGGTCAGCATAGCCACTTTGGCCGTTTTGGGCAGCGCAGCCGCGGATGCGGCGGGTGCAGGGGTGCGCTCGATGTCGCACAGCACCTGCCGTACGATGCGCTCAATTTGGGAAGCGTTGATTTCCATGTCTGTTGTCTCCTTTTCGGTGACCGACCCCACAGGCCATTTGGCCTTTGGGGGGTCAGATAATGCGGAAGCTGTCTGCCATCACACAGCGACGCAGGCGGGTATAAGAGCGGGCGGAGGTGATGCCCTCCCCCGTGGGGCCTGCGATGGTGAAGGTGGTGTGCCCCTCGCCGCCGAAGCCGATGCCGGCATAGGAGGGGGCGTTTTTGACAAAGATGGTGGTCTCCACCGCGCGGGCAAAGCGGGTCAGTCGCTCCACATTCTTTGAATGCATGTGCGCGCTGTGGCGGCGGCCGTGTTCCGCTTTCACGGCCAGGTCGATGGCCTCGTCTATGTCTGCCACCCGCACGATGGGCAGAATGGGCATCATCAGCTCTTCCTGCACGAAGGGATGCTCAAAGGGTGTCTCGCAGATGATACAGCGGATCTCGTCGCCCACCGTCACACCGATCTTGGCAAGCAGGACCTTGGCATCCCGTCCCACGCACTCTCGGTTGACCATCTTTTTGGCCACGCCGGTGCGGGGGTCTGTCTTTTCTGTCAGCACGATGGCGGCAAGTTGGTCTGCCTGTTCCCGCGTGATCTGATACGATCCGGCGCGGAGCATGCCGTCGATCAGCTCGTCTGCCACAGAGTCAAAGACAAACACCTCTTTTTCGGCAATGCAGGGAAGGTTGTTGTCGAAGGTGCAGCCGTCGATGATGTCCCTGGCCGCCTTCTGAATGTCGGCCGTGTCGTCCACGATGACAGGGGGATTGCCCGCCCCCGCGCCGATGGCCTTTTTGCCGGAGGAAAGCACGGCCTTTACCACGCCGGGGCCGCCGGTGCAGACCAGAAGCCGTATGGACGGGTGCTTATACATGATGTCTGCCGTCTCAAGCGTGGGTTTGGCCACCGATGCCACCAGCACTTTTGGGCCGCCCGCCTCAAAGACCGCGCGGTTGACCAGGTCCACCGCATAGTTGGAGGTGGCAATGGCGCCGGGGTGGGGGTTGAACACCACCCCGTTTCCGGCGGCGATCATCCCCATGCTGTTGCAGATGACCGTCTCGGAGGGGTTGGTGGAGGGGGTGATGGCACCCACCACGCCGAAGGGGGCCATTTCGGTGAGGGTCAGGCCGTGGTCGCCGGTGCGCACCGTGGGCACGATGTCTTCTGTGCCGGGCGTTTTGTCTGCCACCAGCAGGTGCTTGGCCGTCTTGTGGTCCACGCGGCCCATTTTGGTCTCGCTTACCCCCAGCTCTGCCATGACGGCGGCTTCTTCTCTGGTTTTCTGCCGAATGGCGGAGATGAGTTTTTCGCGCATTTCCACCGTCATGGAGCGGATGGCCTTATAGCCCGCCTCGGCCGCGGCAATGGCCTCCGGCATGCTCTCAAACACGCCGACAAACGGCCGTCCCTTAAAAGAACGGGCATCATATTCCGCTGTGACGGGGGCGGTACGTACCTCTTTCAAAACCGATTCGACCACCCGATTGATCTGCGCTTCTGTCCAGTTGATCGTCATATCGGAACCTTTCTTATGCGGGCGTCATTTGCCCAAAGCGGCCATGACGCGGCGGGTGATCTCGGCCACAAGGTCGCTGTCTGCGCTCTTGCTCTCCCCGCAGGTGCAGGCAGTGCTTTCTTTGCGCAGGTTGTCTTTGCAGCGGCAGTTTTCGGTGCCGAGATTGGCGCACTTCTTGCAGCCGGGGTGACGGCCGGGCATATTGAATTTTTTGCGCAGTTCCATCAGCTTTTCCAGCTCGGCGCAGGGGATCTCCTCCACGCCGCCCAGCTGACGGGCATACATGCAGATCTTGGCGTTGAACTCCACTTCCTCCATGACGAAGATGGCCTTTTTGAGGTCACAGCCGACGGTCAGCGCGCCGTGGTTTTTGAGCATGAAGGCGTCGTGGGTCTGAATGTAGGGCATCAGCGAATCCGGGATCTCCATGGTGGAGGGGGTGCCGTATTCGCAGGTGGGCACATCCCCCAGCGACAGCACGGCCTCGGGCAGTATGTACTGGTTCAGCGGGATGCCCGCCACGGTGAAGGCGGTGGCCACAGGCGGGTGGGCATGCACCACGGCGCGGACATCGGGGCGCTCGCGGTAGACGCGCAGGTGCATTTTGATCTCGCTCGACGGGTTGAGCTTGCCCTCCAGCTTGTTGCCGTTGGCGTCGATCTTGATGATCATGTCCGGGGTCATAAAGCCCTTGGACACGCCGGTGGGGGTGCAGTAATACTCATTGTCGCTGACCTTGACCGAAATGTTGCCGTCGTTTGCGGCCACAAAGCCGTTTTCATACACGCGGCGACCCATTTCGCAGATCTCTTTTTTGATCTCGTAGGGTGATTGCATGGTGTGTTTCCTTTCTTTATAAGGCATTCTTTTGATTCTTCATCGTTTTGTGCCCGCCGGGCGGGGAGAGGGGGGCAAAAGCGGGATGCATTTGCCTGCCCTGCCCGGCCGTCCGGCGCGAAAACCGGGAAGCGGGCGACCGGCCTGCGCTATGTGTGGGGCGGGCTTATGCCTGCGCCAGGCGGTAGGTGTCCAGCGCGATCATATACTCCTCGTCTGTGGGCAGAGACAGGGTGGTCACGGCGGCGCCGGGCACGCTCATGTCGCAGAACTGTCCGCGCGGGGTGGAGAGGTTCTTTTCGTCGTCGATCTCCACACCGAGGAAGCCCAGGCGGCGGCAGATCTCGGAGCGCACGACCGCGTCGTTCTCGCCGATGCCGGCGGTGAACACCAGCACATCCAGGCCGTCCATTTCGGCGGCGTAAGCGCCGATGATCTTGACGATGTTGTGATAGAGGATCTCCATGGCCAGGTGGGCGCGCTCGTTGCCCTCTTTTTCGGCGATCATCACCTCACGGCAGTCGGGAGAGATGCCCGAAACACCCAGCAGACCCGATTTGCGGTTGAGAATGTCGTCCATTTCGTCCGGGGTCAGCGACAGCTGCTTCATCAGGTAGGTGACAATGGTGGGGTCGATGGTGCCGGAGCGCGTGCCCATCGGCAGACCCTCCTGCGGGGTGAAGCCCATGGAGGTGTCCACGCACACGCCGCCGTCAATGGCCGAGATAGAAGAGCCGTTGCCCAGATGGCAGGTGATCATTTTGAGTTCGCTGAGATCCTTTTGCAGGTATTCCGCGGCCTTCATGGACACATAGCGGTGCGAGGTGCCGTGGAAGCCATAGCGGCGGATCTTGTAGGTCTCGTAGTATTCGTACGGAAGGGCATACACATAGGAGCTGGCAGGCATGCGGCTGTAGAAAGAGGTGTCAAACACGCCCACCTGCGGGATGCCGGGCAGCAGTTTTTCGCAGGCGTCCAGCCCCTTCAGCGCGGGCGGGCCGTGCAGGGGGTTGATGCCCACGATGGAAGCAAGGTAGGCCTTTTCTTTTTCGCCCAGAATGGTGGATTCTTTCAGCTCGCCGCCGTGGGCAAAACGGTGACCGACAGCGCCGATCTCGGAAATGTCGGCCAGCACCCCCAGCTCGGGGTCGACCAGCAATTTCAGCACCAGCGCGATGGCATCATCATGGGTGCCCAGGGGGACATTTGCCTTGTAGGGATCTTTTCCCGGGCGTTTGAGCGTCACCACGCCGTCCACGCCGATGCGGTCGCACAGCCCTTTCGCAATGACAGCGCCGGTGTCCATGTCGAACACCTGGTACTTCAGCGAAGAAGAACCGGCATTGATCACAAGGATCTTCATGTTGTTTCTCCTTTGATGTATATATATTTTTTATCGGGATTCCTGTATTTTGTACCCTGCTTGCCCATCATCGGGCAGAAGAATTGTTGGGCAGAAGGCCATGCTTTTATGCGTCCTGCCCCGCCCCGGGGGATTGCCGGGGAGAGTGAAGACGGCGCGGGGCAGAACCGGCGGGAAGCGGTGCCGTGCGGCCCGCAACCGATGCCGAAAGCGGAACTGCCCCCGGGCATACGGAAAGGTCAATCCAGCAGACGCTTGGAGGCCAGCTCCCCGGCGTTCTCCGACAGGTACTTTTCACGCAGGGCGGCAGAGCGCGACACCACATGGTAACACACGGCGTCCACCACCATCTGGCGGGCGATGTGAGAAGAGAGGCGCAGAGCGCTGTGGCGGGTCTCTTCCGTGTCTGTCAGCAGCACGATGTCTGCCGCGCGGATGATGGGCGAATGTTCCGTGCCGGTAATGCAGACGGTGGTGGCACCGTTGAGGCGGGCGGAGCGCAGGGCCTCCACCACATCCTTCGATGCCCCCGACTGAGAAATGCCCACCACAACATCCCCCGGCCCCACAAACGAAACGGCAACGGCCTGCAGGTGGGTGTCAGAATAGGCGGTGGCACAGCAGCCCGCGCGCAACAGCTTGCCGGCCATGTCGTCCGCCACGGAAGCGGAGGTACCAAGGCCGATCAGCACGATCTTGCCGGCATTTGCCAGGGCTTCGGAGGCCTCAGACAGCGCTTGCTCGGAGATGATCTTTTTGGTGCGTTCCAGCGACAGATAGGCATCGTTGCACACCTTGTCAAAGATCTCATAGCAGGTGTCTGTCTCACCGATGCTGGGCGAGACGGTGGCGCGTGGGTCTTCCTGCGCGAGGGAGATCTTGAGGTCGGGATAGCCCGAAAAGCCCAGCCGCCGCGAGAACCGCGTGATGGTGGCCTCGCTGGAATGGGAACGCTGTGCCAACTCGGAAATGGAGAGCGGCGCCCGGATGTCCGGGCAGGAGAGCAGATAGTCGGCCACGCGCTTTTCGGAACTGCCCATTTCGCTGTATAACAGCTGTGCGCGCAAAAGTGTCCTGTTCATGCGGGTCTGCCCTCCTTTCCTTCCAAATGGCCGCAGATGGCTTTTGTGCCTGTCCGGGCTGACAGTATTTTCAAAAAATGAAAATAATTTTCGTCATTTTCCATTTTAACCGAGAGAATTTGATTTGTCAATGAAAATTTTTTGCTTTTCCGGATTTTTTCATTATTTTCATTCTTTTTGTCATTATTTCAATATTTTCTTTTATTTTTGCCTTTATTATGATATAATCAATTACGGAGGGAG
>CAMGGT010000067.1 GCA_946055715.1 uncultured Clostridia bacterium
CCCGAGCGCACAGACGCTCGCAACAAGACGACACCGACCGAAGAGACGGACAGCAAACGCACCACCCGCGAAAAGGCCTCGGCCGAAAAGAAAAAAGAAGAAAAAAACGCGCGCACACGCGAAAAAGAAAAAGATAAAACACGGAGAGATCCGTCGGGTAAAACGCCGCCCGACGACGAGGCGACACGCCCCGCGCATGACACCCGCAAAAAACCAGGGCGCGGGGGAGAGCGCGTCTCCTTTTACGACCCCGGCCGCCGCCTGCATAAGGTCATGCCCATTGTTCTGCTTTTGCTGGGTGTGGCCTTTGGTGCCTGTCTGATCGGCGACGCCTTAAGCGGCGAAAGCGGCGGCTACCTCGGCCATTGGCTGACGGTGGGCATCGGTGCGCTGTTCGGCCGGATGACCTATGCCCTGCCGCTGCTATTGGTGGCACACGGCCTGTTCTGGAAGCAGGACGTGCGGCGGCACATGGCCCTGCCGCGCATCCCCCTTTCCCTTTTGGCGTGGGTGGTTGCGGCCGCACTGACAGATGCGGTCACCGCCGAGATCCCCCTTTCGGAGATGACGCTTTCCGCAAAACATCTGATTACCGAAGGACAAGCCCTGCGTGGCGGCGGCCTGTTTGGCGGTGTGGCGGCCTATGGGCTGTATCACCTGTTGGGACAGGTGTGCATGTGGATCGTGCTGGTGGCGTTGCTTGCCGTATATGCGGCCTCCTTCCCGGATTTCAGACGCATGCGCGCCCGCTGGAACGAACACGCCGACGACCGTGCGGCCGCAAGGGAACGGCGCTCTGCCCGCCGCGAACAACGAACAGCCGAACGCGCCGCGCTGAATGAACGGCGCGCTGAACTGGCAGAAGCGCAAAACGAAGCCGCCCAAAAACAGAAGGAAGAAGAGAAGGCCCGCCGACAGGCAGAAGCGGAAGCCAAAGCCGCCCGCAAAGAAGAAAAACAGCGCCTGCGCGAAAAGAAGGCAGACGAAAAGCTGTCGTTTGCCACCCGTCTGCATCTGCTCCGCCAGGCAAGGCAGGAAAGCAGACGCCGCATAGAACGGGGCGAGGGTGACGACCTCGTCGCCATCATGTCCCGGCTGGAAGATGAGATGGAACCGGAGGATGTGCCCGCCACCGCTTCCGTGGACTGCATCACTCCCGAAGCGGCCACCCCGCAACAGCCCGCCGACCCCCCTGTCCGTCAACCCGCTGTGCCCCCTGTGGTTTCTGTGCATACGCCGCCGCGCCGCGCCGCCTTTGACGATGCGGCAAGCGCCACCGCCGGGGCAAAGGCGCCCGTATATGAGCCGACGGACGAATACACGCCCGTCTCCACAGCGGATGTCCCCGCGCCGACAGACCCCCACCGGGCCGATACCGCGCCGCAGGGCAAGGGACGCCGCGTGCTGTTTGATGACGAGACGGCCATGCCCGCCCACACAGCCGCCCCCCAAAGCATCGACACCATACCGACCCCTCAACCCGAACCGGCGCCGCGATCCGCCCCCCGGGAAGAGAGCGAGCCGACGCCCGGCACCACCTACGCTTCCATTCCGGTGGAGGCCATGCCCGCCGCAAAAGAACCGCCCAAGGACAGCGCCGCCTACATCACTGAGGTGGAGGTGCGCCGCGCGACCAAAGAGGTGCGTGAAGGCACCTACCAGGAAGAGGAGACAGAGGCGGAAAGCGCCCCCCACGTGGTGCCCATCCGCACCTATGAGATCCCCAAGCCCGCCAAGACCCCCGAAATGGCACAGCAGGCCGCGGGGAAATCAAGGACCTATCAATATCCCAGTCTGGAACTGCTCCGTCCGGGCACCAGTTCTGTGGTCGACCAGGAAGTGCAGGACGAGATCGCCCGCAACTCCGAGCGGTTGATCGACACGCTGGACAGCTTCCATGTCACCACCCACATTGTGGGTACCTCCCGCGGCCCGCGCATCACCCGCTATGAGATCATGCCCGACAAAGGGGTGCGCATCAACTCCATCACCAGCCGCATAGACGACATTTCGCTCAACCTGGCAACGGCGGGCATCCGCATCGAGGCACCCATCCCCGGCATGGCCGCCGTGGGCGTGGAAGTGCCCAACCGCAAGCCGACGCTGGTGCGCATACGCGACCTGCTTTCCACCGATGAGTTTCTCAATGCCAAATCCAAATCCACCGTTGCCCTGGGCGCGGATGTCACCGGGCGACCCGTGTATGCCGACATTGCCAAAATGCCCCATCTGCTGATCGCGGGTGCCACCGGTATGGGCAAATCGGTGTGCATCAACGCCATTTTGCTCAGTCTTTTGTATAAAGCCCGCCCCGACGAGGTCAAACTGATTCTTGTTGACCCCAAAAAGGTGGAACTGGGCATATACAACAATGTGCCCCACCTGCTTGTCCCGGTGGTGACCGACCCGCAGGCCGCGGCCGGTTCTCTCATCTGGGCGGTGGGCGAAATGGAGCGCCGCTTCGAGCTGATCGAGCAGGCGGGCGTGCGCGACCTCAAGAGCTATAACACATGGGTGGGCCAGCACCCCGAAAAGGGGCAGCCCCTGCCCAAGATCATCATTATCATCGATGAGCTGAACGACCTGATGATGAGCGCACGGGATGCCGTGGAGGCCTCCATCTGCCGCATTGCCCAGAAAGCGCGCGCCGCGGGCATGCATCTGATCATCGGTACCCAGCGCCCCTCCGTGGATGTCATCACGGGTCTGATCAAGGCCAATATTCCCTCCCGCATTGCCTTTCATGTGACTTCACAGGTCGACTCCCGTACTGTGCTGGACTTTGTGGGCGCAGAAAAACTGCTGGACAAGGGCGACATGCTGGCCATGCTGGTGGGTCTGCCGGAAGCCAAGCGCATCCAGGGCTCCATGGTGGAGGACGAAGAGGTGGAAAAGGTGACCACCTTCCTCAAAGAGAACGCGATGGCCGGTGGTTTTGCCTATGACAGCGACATCATCGACCAGATCCAGCAGGAGACCGAAAAATACAAGGCCAGCAATAACAAGCACGGCGAGGACGACATGGACGAGCCGCTGGACCCGGACGAGCTGGACGAGTTCTGGCACGAGAGCAAGTTCCGAAAAGCGGTGGAACTGGCCGTCCGTTCCGGCAAGATCTCCACATCGCTCATCCAGCGTCGCATGTCGCTGGGCTACGGCAAAGCCGCCAAATACATCGACATCATGGAACAGATGGGCATCGTGGGGCCGCCCGACGGGCAGCGGCCCCGCGAGGTCAAGATCGACGAGGCCACCTTCCAGGAGATGGTGGCGCGGCATAGCTGACCCGCACGACCCTTTGCGGCTGTCACCGCGGCGGCCGCAAAGAGCGCATACACGACCGCACGCCGCAACCTTCTGCACCCCAAAACGGTAGAGGACGGGCGCTGTATGACCTCAGTACTTTCTCTGTTTGCGCTCGCTTTCATTTCACACTGTTTGATTTTGTGCGATATTTTTACTGCAATACTGTACCGATACTGTATCAACAAGGAGACGAATATGGTCTATTTGCTTTTGGCCGACGGCTTTGAAGAGACCGAAGCGCTGCTGCCGCTGGACATTCTGCGGCGGGGCGGCGTGGAAGTGCGCACGGTGGGCATCACAGGCAAAACGGTGACGGGCTCGCACGGCATCCCCGTCGTGGCAGACCTTCTGCCGGCCGGCATCACCGCCCCCGCCGACATGGTCATTCTCCCCGGCGGCATGCCGGGAGCGACCAACCTGGACGCTTCCGACGAGGTCGACAAACTGCTCTCTGCGACTGTCCGGGACGGAAAACGCCTGGCAGCCATCTGTGCTGCGCCCATGATCCTGGGACACAGAGGACTGCTGAACGGCCGCCGCGCAGTTTGCTATCCCGGCTTTGAAAAGGAGTTGATGGGGGCGACCCTCGTCTCCGAGCGGGTGGTCACAGACGGGAACATTACCACCGCCGTGGGCATGGGGGCGGCGGCCGAGTTCGGCTTTGCCCTGCTGACACTGCTGAAAGGCCGCGAAACCGCCGAGCGCGTGGGCAACGCTGCCCAGTTTGCCCCTATTAAAAAATGACGCCGACACCCCGCCTCTGCACAGACATCACGCCAAACGAGTTCTGCGGGCTGTGGGCAGAGTCGTTTGGGCAGACGGAAGAAGACCTTGCATGGTGCCGCCGCGCCTTTGCCGCCTCTGACGGTGCGGCCGTTCTGCGAGCAGACGGGGAGGCGCTGTCTGCCCTGATGCAGTTTGACCTGAAAACGGCCGACGGGCTTTCGGGCACCTATCTGTACGCCGTCTGCACCAAGCGGGCGGCGCGCGGCCGCGGCTGTATGCGCGCACTGCTCTCGGCCGTGCTGGACAGGGCCACCCGGCAGGGCTATGACTTTGCCCTGCTGCTCCCCGCAAACGATGCCCTGCGCCGTGCCTACACCCGCATGGGCTTCTTGGAAGGGGGCTATACCGGCACACACACGCCCGAGGGGGGCGAACCGCAGCCCTGCCTTGCCCCCGCCCTGCCCGCCACCGTCATACAGGGCGAAGATGACAGACACCGCCTGCGAAGCGAACGGCAAAACGGCCTGTCCGAGGCGGCCTTCGGGCTGGCACTGGATTCAATAGAGGGGCTTTCTGTCGCCACCTTGAAACTGGGCGACACCGAGGCACCCGCCGCCATGCGCTGCCCAAAACAAATTTGGTTTTCGACCTGCCCGCACCTGCTCTCCGGCCATGGAGATACGGCCCTCTGGCATCCCCTCTCCCCGCGGGCGGTGGGGCGGTATGCCCGCCCGGAGGACTGGCCTCCGCTGGAGCCCCTGCCCAGATAACCGCAAAAAAAGGAACGACCCGTCGGAAGGCGGCCGTGCACCGCCCTTCTGTGAAAGGAAACACAAATGATTCTCAACGGCAAACAAACCCACATTGCCTACCGCTGTCCCGGTTGCGGGTACAGCATTTTCGGGTATATCGGCGCCTTCACCAACACCCGCGATATGCTGAAGCTCAAATGCCAGTGCGGTGAGAGCGAGTTGGGCATGAACTTCACCCCCGACGGCAAAGTGCGGCTGACGGTGCCCTGCCTGTTCTGCCGCAAACCGCACTTCTTCACCGTTTCGCAATCCGTGTTTTTCGGGCAGGAACGGTTTTTGCTCTCCTGCCCCTACACCCACATGGACATCTGCTTCATCGGCGACAAAGAAAAGATCGAGGAAGAGCTGGAACGCTCCGGCCGGGAGCTGGAACAGCTCTTTGACCGTCTGGGCGAAGAGGCCGACAGCGAACAGGACGAGATGCGTGAAGGGCCTGCCCCCGAAGAGCTGCTGCCGGATGCGCAGGTCTATGACATTGTCCGCTTTGTGGTCAAGGAACTGGAAGCCGAGGGCAAGATCGAATGCCCCTGCGGAGAAGGCCCCTACGAAACGGACATCACCGAACACGGCGTGCGGGTCTTCTGCACCCATTGCGGCGCTTCCCGCGTCTTTTATGTAGACAGTGTAAGCGAAGCAGAGCGCTTTTTGCAGTCCGACAGTCTCCACCTGCTCTTTGAACCCGACTGACCGAACCCCCTGCAACAAATGTGCGACACTTTCGATCTTTGACCGAGGCAAAATGACACCCTCACCCGTAGGGGAGGTTCCACCGCCCCGGCGACAGCCCAATGAAATTCGCCTTCGGCGAAGTGAAAAGAATGTTTTGGGCGAAAATTGCCGATAGGTTTACGGTAGGGCGGGGGCTTGCTCCCGCCCTACGAATGAGGAAATGCGCGATATTTTCGGTTCTTTGACCGACGCGGAAATTTCGTTCACCCCGTAGTACCTTGTTTTTCTTAATGCTTTACATTTTCAATGGGGTAAAGGTTTTTCAAATATACCGGGGGATATTTGATGTGCCTCCTTTTTCAAGAAAGATGATACAGTTTCTATTTTGCCAAGTTTTAAGAGAGACATGGTAGTAGGGGCGGATTCTATCCGCCCGCAATATGGCAATTTTCTCTGCTTTGTACCCGCTTGCTCCTTGCTCCCATCCCGGAGGGAGGCAGAAAAATGCCTGCCGGTTTGTCCTGTCCTCGTAGGGG
>CAMGGT010000068.1 GCA_946055715.1 uncultured Clostridia bacterium
CGCGGAGGGGACGCGGCGCCCGACGCACGCAGGCGCTCTCCCCGCCCGGGCGGCGGCGATGGCCCCTCCGGCCTCCTGCGCCGTCTCGGTGGAAAACAGCATCACAAAGCGGTGCAGTCCCGCTGCCTGCAGGGCGTCTGCTTTGTCGCCCATGTAGGTTGGCAGTGCGTTAAACAGCTCATTTCGGTGGGGGTAGACCCGCAAAATGGGAAATTCGGCGCCTGTTCTGTCTCGCAGAGGACGGCTTTCGCAACGGGCGCAACCGTCGCGTTCCCGCATGATGCAGCGTTCCAGCAGCATCAGCGGTACCCGCCCATACAGCCATACGCGCCCGCCGATATCCCGCGTCTGCGGCAAGGTCAACTCGGGTGAGAGCAGGACATCCGCCACCCCAAGCGAGGCGGCCGCGGCACGCGACGCGGCATTGGTGACATTCAGGCGAAAGTCGCCCAATGGGCAAAGCCCGGCCGCCCGCACTTCGGGCACCTGATCCACCCCCGCGACCAACGCAAACTTTGCGCCGTCTGCCGCGGCGGCCGAGAGCATGCGGCGCACCTCCGGCCACTGGGAATCAAACACCACCGGCGGCATCTGCACGCCGTCCGGCAACATCACGCCGTCGCGGCGGCGGTCGCGCGCGGCCTGCCACTTTTCCAACGGCAAAAAGCAGTGAGAAAACCACCCTCTTTCCGCATCCGACAGCCCGAAATACACCTCCGGCCGCCGAAAAACACCCCACACGTCTGTCTCTTCGGGCAAAGGCGCGGCCTCTCTTCCGGGCAGGGGCGCGTCGCCCGGTTTCGCGTCTGCGAAGGGTTGCGGCACGGCTGTCGCCTGCGCACTTGCGCGTGCTTCCGTTGCCGGGTCAGCCAATTCGCCCCGGTCGTCTTCGTTTTGAGCATCCTTTTCAAGGGCGGCCGGCTCTGCAGGGGTTTGTCTGCCGCCCGGCTTTTCGGAGACATCCTCCGTATCTGTGACTTTCTGCCGGAACAGGTCTGCCAGCCCCTCTGTCGCGGCGCGGCGCAGGGCGTTGAGTTGCCCTGCAGGCATAAACACGCCTGCATCAAGCGCGAGCCGCACATCTCCCGCATCAAGCGAAAAGCAGGTGTCTCCCATGCGGCACAGGCGGCCGATGACCTCTGCCTCCGTCAGCGGCGCCGAGCGGGCGGGCTGGGGGCATTCGCCCATGGCCGTATAGGTCTTATCCCGGCAAAACAGGGCCATTTGGGCAGGAACCCCCACCCGCAATACCACTTCTGCCCGACAGGGGGCTTTTTTGGGGGTGGTGTCGGGTGCTGTCAGTTCCCGCGTGGTCTGCTTTTGCATTTGGGTGCGTACCCCGGTCATAGCGCGGGTGGTATCGCCCCTGAAATAGCCGTCGGAGAACCCGTCTCCGCGGCAGAAGATGCGTTTGAGGGCTTCTATTTCTTCCCCGGTGGCCGCCCGCCGTTCGTCCAGCAGACTACGGTACAGGCGGGTCACACCGCTGACATAGGCGGGGCTTTTCATGCGCCCCTCGATCTTCAGCGAGGAGATACCGCAGTCGATGATCTGCGGGATGTACGGTGCCAGCGACAGGTCCCGCAAGCTGAGCGGATAGCGTTCGCCGTCATAGGGCAGGCGGCAGGGCTGGGCGCACAGGCCGCGGTTGCCGCTTCGCCCGCCCACCATGGAGCTGAACAGGCATTGCCCCGACCGACATACGCACAACGCACCGTGCAAAAAGATCTCCACCTCGGTAGGCGCTTGGTCTGTCAGGCGGCAGATGTCGGCAAAGCACAGCTCCCGCGCCGCCACCACCCGCCGCACACCCAGTTTGGCAAAAGCCGCCGCGCCCGCGGTGTTATGCACACCCGCCTGTGTGCTGGCGTGTATCTCCAGGTCGGGCAATTCGCGGTGCAACAGATCGATCAGACCCATGTCGGCGGAAATGACGGCATCCGCACCGTTTTCCCAAAGAAACCGGGCGTATTCCAGCGCCCGGGGCAGTTCGCGGTCAAACAGCAGGGTGTTCAGGGTGATGTGGGCGCGCACGCCGTGCAGGTGACAGTATAGCAGGGCTTGCTTCATCTCTTCCCTGTCAAAGTTCTTGGCCAATGCCCGCGCGTGAAATGCCCCACCGCCGAAATAGACGGCATCTGCCCCCGCGTCAACGGCGGCCACCAACGCCTCAAACGACCCGGCGGGCGCGAGCAATTCCGGCAATGCCCCTTTTCGCCTCATGTTGTCCTTTCCTCTTTTCTTTTTCGGTTGCCTGCTGCTCCGGTTTTCGGCGCGGTCTGCCGATATAAGCATAGCCGCCCCTTATATTGCCGTGCGGCCACCCGGCCGACGGGCGCAGACACGCAAAATGATGATACAGCATGATTATACACGAAAAAGCAAAAAAAGAAAAGGGGGGCGCGGCGCTTTTCCCGCCCCGAGGCGAAGAAAAGCTGCGCGCCCCTCAATTCTGCTTTGAATCCGAAGCGGGCGTGGGGTCGTCGGTGAGACAGAGCAGATAGTCCACAGACACCCCGTAAAAATTCGACAGGCGAACCAGAATGTCGGCCGTCAGCGGCTGGGTGCCGGTTTCGAGATAGCTGTATTTGCGCTGGGTAATGCCAATGGCGGCCGCAACCTTCCGTTGAGGCAGATCCGCGTCCTCGCGCAGGTCTCTGATGCGGTTTTTCACATGCGATCCCCCTTCTTTTTTTCGATTATACCCAAAGAGGAATTTCCCCATTGACTTTTAGATAATATTTATCTATAATATAGAAGAGGAAAAGAACTATTTACATTTTTCGCGCCTCTGCCCGTCCGATTCAACCGTTCGTTTCGCGGTTCAACCTTTTGTTTGGCAATTCAACAAAAGGTGTGCCGTCGGCGGATTGACAACCTTCTGCCCTTTTGCTACCATGAAACCGAAAATACAACCGCAAGGAGAATGCTATGACCGCAATTGGTGAAAAGATCGCTTCCCTGCGCAGGGAAGCCAACATGACCCAGGCAGACCTCGGTGATGCCCTGTGCGTGACCGCGCAGGCCATCTCAAAATGGGAGAGAGGGCAGGCCGAGCCGGACATCTCTACCCTGCTGCGCATTTCCGAACTTTTCCATGTCAGTATGGACGAACTGCTCAAAGGCGACAGCACTCCGGCACCGGAGGCACCGCCCGCAGGAGCAGAAACCGCCGCGCATGCCGTCGTTGCGGAGGGCATGGCCGAGCCGGCCCCCGCGCCTGCGCCCGTGCAGGAAAAAATTAAGGAAGCGCCTGTCGGCAACTGTGCCGTCTGCAAGCAACCCGTCTCGCCGGACGAGGTAGGCAGGCGCACCCCCATTCTGCTGTGCAATACTTGCCTGCATCGCAAGACCCCCGTCGGCTCTTGTATGAAGTGCGGACGGGAGGTGTGCCCCGCCGACCTTTCCACCGCGCCCCCGATCGTGATTTGCAACAGATGCAAATCCACCCCACACAGCAACACCGCCTCGACACGCAAAAAAGGCGACACAGACGACCCCAACCAAGCAGAAGGCACCCGCAAAACGGGGCGTGCATCCTTCTTTTCCAAAGGAAGAACAGACGCCCAAAAAGCGCGTGCGGCGGAGGCCGAGGAAGAACGGCAGGAGCTGTCTCGCGGGTACATCTGGGGCGGCATTGCCGGCGCGGTCGTGCTGCTGTGCGCGTTGCTCTTCCTGCCGGAGATGAGCATCCCCCTCCGGGTCCTGTCCTCGGTGCTGGCCGGGTATGCCGTCTTTGCCGCCGTGGCACAATGTCTGTGGGAGACATACCTGTTGGATGTGTTTGAATGGTTTATCTCCCGAACGGTGCAGTTCCCGGGTATTATCTTCAGTTTTGACCTGGACGGGCTGGCCTTTCTCATTGTGATGAAACTGCTGTTTGCCGCTTTGGGCTTCCTGTTCGGCGTGCTGATGGCGGTGCTGGGCATCGGCGTTTGCCTGGTACTGGGCTTTGTGTCCTTCCCCTTTTCGCTTCTGGCCAAGCACCGCGCGGCGAGCGGCGATGCCTGAAAGCCCTGCCTCCGCTCCACAGCTTTCTCTTTTTTGCGCAATCGATCATACATAATAAGGAAAGGAAAAAAACATTATGAAAAAACTGCTTCTCATTCTCTTGGTCGTGCTGTTGATCGGCGGCGGTGTCACCGTGGCCGTTGTGACGCTTTCTCACAACAACGATGACCCGGTCACGACCACAGCCCCCGGAACCACCACACCTCCAAGCACGACAACACCGCCCGTCACCGTCACCTTCAAGGACGAGAACGGTGCCTTGCTGGATGCAAAAACCGTTGATGCCGGCGCACCTGTCTCTTTCTCCTATGACCCCACCGACACGGCGGAATGGGATTATACATTCGAAGGTTGGGCTACTGCGCCCGACGGCACACCCCTCTCTGCCCTGCCCCCCGCCACCGAAGCCGTCACCTACTATGCCATTGTCTCTGCCGAAAAGCAGCAATACACCGTGACCTTCAATGAAAACGGCGGCTCGGATGTTCCGGATGCCACCATCCCCTACGGAGGCACCCTCTCCGAGCCGACCAGACCGACCCGTGAGGGCAACTATCGGTTTGTGGGCTGGACGGATGCCGCGGGCGAGTCCGTCACCTTCCCGCTGACGGTCACCGGACATATCACCCTCACCGCTGCCTGGAACGAAACGGTAGATGTCTCTGCCTATCTTTCTGCCCTGCTGGAAGGATATGAACTGAACCCCTACGCCTACATTCCCAAGTCCCTGCAACCCGGATACGCCGTTATCACCGACGGGCAGATCGCCTCGGACTATGCCTCCGACTTCGTGTCCGTCTCCGCTCTGCGTTATGGCGGGTTCGGCGAGCAGTGGAACATGGTCATCGACAACCTGGAGCAAACCAAGAACTTCTTTACCGTTCTGTCCGGCATTGACAGCGTTGTAAGCGCGTCGATCGTCGCCTTCAACAATCATCTGGACAGCAATCCCGATGATGCCGCTCATTATGAGACCCGCTTTGGCGACTATGATGTGACCATCTCCTTCCACGACAACACCCTGTTTTATGTTCTTTCGTTTGAGACGGCAGGGCTGCACCCGGAGATCATGATGACCTATGACCCTGCCACCCAGAACAAGACCGTGCGCATCCAGCTTTCGGATGCCAACGCGCTGAAATACGAGATCACGGAGGACAGCTATACCCTCGCGCTTCGGTATCTGGGCGTGCGCCGCACCTGGTTTGACATCCGCCGTGAAGATGACGGCAGCGTCAAGGGCGAGATCTATGAATACCTTGGCATAGACGGATCTGTTTCCACCTGTTCTGCCGCGCAATTCTACCTTTCGGACACCTACGCCACGGTCGTGGGCAACAAGGCGAGTGGCATCCCCGGTTTCACCGGCTATATCAGCGAAGTCTACCGTGTAAACGATGGCCGCATGCTGGGTTATGAAGTGCGTGAGACCCTGTCTTCCATCGTCTACAACACCCTGTGGTTCAACCTCGATGACATCAGCGGCATCAACTCCTACAAGGAGGTCACCACCGAAGAGGACGGCACCGTTCGCTATATCAACGGTTCTGCCGACGCCTTTGTGGCAAAGAAAGTGGGCGGGCTCAGTTTGAAGGCGCTGTCCCGTCGGTTTGACATTGAACTGCGCAAGCAGTATTACTACCGTTCAAACGGCGACGGCACCTTTACCAAAGTGGAGGCAACAGTGCCCATGCTGTTCGTACAGGAAGAGAATTACAGCACCTTTGTAAAGGACATGAAAGACACCAACGGTGTCACCGTCTCTGTCGGCGTGGCCGAGGCCGACCTCGCTTTCATCAAGAGCGAGTATGCCACCAAGGTGGATGTCTTTATCGAGGCAAAAGACACCGTCACCACAGAGTATATCCTTGACTACATCGGCACCGCCTACAATACCTGACATCCGACCGCACAAAAACAAGCGGGGCGGGCGCAAGTGCAGAAAATAGTGCTTGCGCCCGCCCCGCTTTTCTGCGGCAGAC
>CAMGGT010000069.1 GCA_946055715.1 uncultured Clostridia bacterium
GGCACGCCGCCCAAGCCGTTTTTGATGAGGTCTTTGAGCGACCAGCCCGCGCAATAGCCCGTCAGCATCGACAGGTCATGCAGATGAATGTCGGCGTTGCGGTGGGCGTTGGCGATCTCGTCGTCATACACCTCGGAAAGCCAGTAGTTGGCGGTGATGGCGCCGGAGTTGGAGAGGATCAGACCGCCGACGGAATAGGTGACGGTGGAGTTCTCTTTGACGCGCCAGTCGTTGTTCTTGACATACTTGTCCACGATCTCTTTATAGTCCAGGATGGTGGACTTCACACCGCGCAGCTTTTCATGCTGGCGGCGATAGAGGATGTAGGCCTTGGCCACATCGGCATACCCGCCCTGGATCAGCACGGATTCCACACTATCCTGAATGTCCTCCACGCTGATCAACCCCTCTTTGATCTTGGGGGTGTAGTCGGCGGTGACCTTCAAAGCCAGAAAATCTATCACGGAGGGATGTGTCTCCATCTCCTGCGCCTCAAACGCCTGCTCAATGGCATGGCGGATCTTGTCGATGTTAAAGTCTACGCAGTGGCCGTCTCTTTTCAGTACCTGGTACATGTTTTTTGCGGAAGCCGTCGGTCGGCTTCCCCTCCTTTTCTTGTCAGATAGAATAATATGTCTTTTACAGATTGTACAACCAATAAGGGGCGCAGGTGTCTTGCGGGGAGCAGGAGGTCACCCGATCCCGCGCAGTTGCGCGGAGGGGACAAAGGGCAGCACCGCCTGCCGCAGTCCCTCGGCCTCCTCGGGCGAGAAGGCGGAAAGCCCGGGGGAAAGCACCGCGCCGGAATCCACAAATCCCTGCAGGTAGTAGTGCGGGGCACCCTCGATCCAGCGGCCGATCTCCGCCATGCCGTCCGGCGTGTGGAAGCCCTTGACCAGCGTGGTGCGGAACTCGAAGTCGACCTTGCCCTCCATCAGATAAGACACGCTCTCGCGCAGTGCCTCCATGGGGGCTTGCGGCAGACCAACTGTGCGGGCGTATTCGGAAGGGGCGTTTTTGATGTCCATGGCCACATACTGCACCAGCCCCGCTTCCAGTACGCGGCGCAGGGTCTTGGGGTGGGCGCCGTTTGTGTCCAGTTTGACGGCAAAGCCCATGTCGCGGATGCGCTGCATGAACGCGTCAATGTCCGGCGAAAGCAACGGCTCGCCGCCGGTGATGGCCACGCCGTCCAGGATGCCGCGGCGCTTTTCCAAAAACGAAAAAAAAGAAGCGTCGTCAATGTCCGGCAGACTTGCCGGGTCCAGCACCAGGGCAGAATTGTGGCAGAACGGGCATCGGAAGCCGCATCCGCCCAGAAAGACCGTCGCCGCAAGATGGCCGGGATAGTCCAGCAGGGTCAGTTTCTGCAATCCCTTGATGTGCATGGGCGGACGGCTCCTTTTACGCAAATTAACACAACATTTTGTGTCAGGCAAGGAGAATTATACTATATCTTGTGGTGACTGTCAATATCAAAAAGGGTACAGGATGTGACGAATTTTATCCCTGCGGTTTGTGCAAATCGCAGATTTTGAAAACAATGAAAAAAAGGGCTTGACAAATGCGCCTGCACACCCCCACCCCCGTCCCCTCTGCAAACTGCCAAAGCAAGGGCAACCGGTGCGGCTTTTTTGCGGCAGGTCGAGGGGCTTTTCGCGGGAATCATGCCGCCGTCACAGGCGGGGAAAGGCGGAGCATTTTCGGCAGTCAAACGGAGATATACTGCCATAAAAATAACAGTTTTTAGATATTTTAATTTTTTTGTCAAAACGGGTTGACTTTCCGGTTACATCTTGCTAAAATAGCCGTACATTCGACCAAACCACGGTCGGAAAAATCGGGGCAGGTGCCGCTTTTGCGGGTAAAGTGACTCGACTATGTTTGCTTTGCGTTTTGTATGGGACAAATTGAAGGGTGTTCGATGGAAGGTCATCGGCGGCCTGATTTTGTCCGTTTTTTATTGCCTTTTGGGGCTGGCCGCCCCCTATCTCTCCAAAATTCTGGTGGATGACGCCATCCGCGGCGGCAAGACGGAATGGGTCGCACCGCTTGTGGGGCTGATGGTGGGCGTGGTGGCCATCAAGGGTGGGCTGTTCATCCTTAAAATTCTGTGGCTGGAGCAGTCCAGCCAGACCATGCTGGTGCAGATCCGCCAAGGGATCTTTGACAATCTGCAACACCAGGAGATGGCCTTTTTTGACCGCGTCCGCACGGGCGACATCATCACCCGCGTGACGGGTGACCTCAACTATCTGCGCCATTTTGTGGCCTATGTGTCTTATTGCTGTGTGGACGCGGTGTTCATCATCTCCTTTTCGTTTGCGCTGTTCTTCTATGTCAGCGTGCCGCTGACGCTGGCGCTGCTTTGCCTTGTGCCCTTCATGATCCTGACCTCTGTGCTGTACAGCCGCCATGTGCGCCCGTTGTACCGCTATAACCGCGAGTGCCTGTCGAAGCTCAACGACGGTGCCTCCGAGAACATCGACGGCAACCGCGTGGTCAAGGCCTTTGCCCGCGAGGACTACGAAATGGAAAAGTTTGACGGGATGAGCCGCAACTACAAAGCGGCCCAGCTCCGCGCCGCCATGGCCAACCTCAAGCTCACGCCCGTCATGGCCTTCTTCTCCCAGTCTGTCACCGTCATTGCCATGCTGGTGGGCGGCATTCTGGCCCTCAAAGGGCAGATCACGGTGGGGGACCTGACGCTGTTTGTCTCGGTGGGCGGCACCCTCTCGGCGGCCATCACCAACATCCCCAACCTCATCAACTGCATACACCAGTTCCGCGTGTCGGCCGCCAAGGTCATCGAGATCAACGAGGCCGCCCCCCTCATCTGCGACCGACCGGATGCCGTGGCGCTGCCGCGGGGCGAACGGCTGAAGGGCAAGATCGAATTTCAGCATGTCACCTTCACCTACCGGCACGGCCGCACGGTACTGCGTGATGTTTCCTTTACGATCGAGCCGGGCGAGACCGTGGCCATCATGGGCCCCACCGGCAGCGGCAAGACCACGCTTGTTGACCTGCTGACCCGCTTCTATGATGTGACGGGTGGGGCGATCCTGCTGGACGGCGTGGATGTGCGTATGCGCCGCCTGGAAGACATCCACCGTTCCATCGCCATCGCCACGCAGGATGTGTTTCTCTTCTCCGACACGGTAGACAGCAACATTGCCTTCTCGGATATTGAGATGAGCGAAGAGGCCGTACATACCTATGCCACCCTGGCCGACGCGGACGAGTTCATCCGCGAGATGCCCGAGGGGTATGATACCATTGTGGGAGAGCGCGGTGTTGGCCTCTCCGGCGGGCAACGCCAGCGCATTGCCCTGGCCCGCGCGCTGGCGGCAGAGCCCTCCATTCTGGTGCTGGACAACACCACCTCCGCCGTGGATATGGACACAGAAAAGCACATACAGGCCGCCCTCCGTTCCCTGCCCTTCTCCTGCACCACCGTCATTGTGGCACAGCGCATCTCTTCTGTGCGCCACGCAGACAAGATCATCATTCTGGAAGACGGACACCCGGACATCGGCACCCACGACTCGCTTGTGCGCACCAATGCCTACTACCGCGAGGTGTGCGAACTGCAGGATGTGGCCAACCTGCCGCCCTTTGAGGGTCGGCGGGAGACCCCGGCCGAAAGAGAGAAAAACCAAGAGGCAACCACCCCCGCCTCCGAGAAAGAAGGTGTGCCGGTATGAGTCGCAACCGTTATGACATAGACGAAACGCTGGAACGGCATCTGGACTTTTCCAAACTGGGCCGCATGGGGGTATACATCAAGCCGCACATCGGCAAAATGCTGGTGGCGCTGGTGCTGATCGCCCTGTCGTCTGTTCTGTCTCTGGTCGTACCCGCCCTGCTGCAGACCGTCATTGACGAGATCATCCCGCAGGGAGAGGCGGGCATGCGCCGCCTGCTGGAGGTGTCCTTTATGGCCATCGGTGCCATTCTGCTCTCCGCGCTCTTCTCCACCCTGCGCAATGTGCTGATGGCGCATGTGGGGCAGGAGGTGATCTACAGCATCCGCCGCGACCTGTTTGCCCACCTGCAAGAACTGCCTTTCAGCTACTATGACAGCCGCCCGCACGGCAAGATCCTGGTGCGCGTGGTCAACTATGTCAACTCCGTCTCCGACACGATGACCAACGGTATTCTCAACGCCATTGTGGACCTGCTGAACATCATCTTCATCGCCATCTTCATGTTCTCCATGAATGTGACGCTGACACTGTATGTGCTGGCGGGGCTGCCCATTCTCATCGGCGTGACGCTGGTGATGAAAAAGTACCAGAAGAAGTTCAACTTCGAGCAGAACAACAAGAACTCCAACCTCACCGCCTACACCTGCGAGGCCATCGCCGGCACCAAGGTGACAGAGATCTTCGCCCGCCAGGAAGAGAACATGAACATCTTCCTGCGGCTGAACCGCCTCTATCACCGCGCCTGGATGCGTATGGCCATGACCAGCAACATGATGTCCCCCGTGACGGAGTTGCTCAAACAAATGGCCGTGGGTCTGGTGTATGTGGCGGGCGCGGTATTGCTGGGTCACGCCACGGGCGCACCCGCGGTGCCGGTGGGCGTGCTGGTGGCCATGGGCACCTATGCCTCCCGCTTCTGGCAGCCGTTTGTCAGTCTGGCCAACATCTACACCAACTTCATCACCACCCTGTCTTACCTGGAACGCATCTTCCAGACCATGGACGAACCGGTGGAGATCGAAAGCAAGCCGGACGCCGTCTCTCCCGACGAGCTGAAGGGCGAGGTGGAGTTTCGCCATGTGACCTTCGGCTATGAGGCGGGGCAGGTGGTGCTGCCCGACCTGTGCCTGTCCATCCCCGCGGGGCAATCGGTTGCGCTGGTGGGCGAGACCGGCTCCGGCAAGTCTACCATTGTCAGTCTCATCAGCCGCTTTTACCGCGTGCCGGACGGGTGCCTCTTCATCGACGGGCGGGACATCAACGACCTTTCCCTGCCCTGGCTCCGCCGCCACATGGGGGTGATGCTGCAGGACAGCTTCATCTTCTCCGGCTCGATTGCCGACAACATCCGTTATGGCAAGCTGGACGCCACAGACGAGGAAGTGCAGGCGGCGGCGCGGGCGGTCTGTGCGGATGAATTCATCCGCGAAATGCCCGACGGCTATGACACCTTCGTCACCGAGCGCGGCGGCGTGCTTTCGCAAGGGCAGAAGCAGCTCATCGCCTTTGCCCGCACCCTTCTCTCCGACCCCGCCATCTTAATTTTGGACGAGGCCACCTCCTCCATCGACGCCAAAACCGAGCGCCTGCTGCAAAAGGGCATCGAAGCCCTGCTGCGCGGCCGCACCTCCATCCTCATCGCCCACCGCCTGTCCACCATCCGCCGCTGCGACTGCATCTATTACCTCGACCACGGCAAGATCCTGGAAAGCGGCACCCATGACGAGCTGATGGCGCTGGGCGGGCATTATCACCACCTCTGCACTGTGCAGTCGGAAGAGTGAGGGCATGCCGGGCAGAGAATGGCCATTCTCCAAAAGCAAGCAAGCGCCACGGCATACGCCCCATGCGAAAGAAGTAATCGTGCCACAGAGATTGCAAAAGCCCCCCGGCAAAACGCCTCTCCGGCAAAGCCGCGTGGCACAATACACCAAAAACGAACAATAAAACGCCGAAAATCGCCCCGGCAGAACCGAAAAAGGCGCTGTTGCAAATGCGCAAAAATGCATTTGCAACAGCTCCAAATGATTATATCGTCATTTTAGCTGATTTTCATACTGCCTTCCCCGGTGGGGGAAGGGGGACCACAAAGTGGTGGATGAGATGTGCCACCTCAAGAAACGGCGGGAGGATGGTATCCTCCCCTACCGTTATCTGAACATATCGTCTTACCCCAGCCAAAAACAATCTTTTCACTTCGCCGTCAGGCGAAATTTCACACCGCAGGTATTTCGTTTGCCGAC
>CAMGGT010000070.1 GCA_946055715.1 uncultured Clostridia bacterium
ATAGACCTACGGTAAAGGGGCTGTCGCAAATGTAAAAACAATTTGCGACAGCCCCCCGTTTCTTTTTCCGATGGAGCCGAAAGAGATCATGATGGCATTGCTATTGCCAATGAAAACGACGGGAGCAAGCCCCCGCCCTACGAGTGATAAGACATTATGCATTCTTCGCTTATGATCGCGTTCGCATTTCGTAGCTCTGCATCACCAGTCGCCCGAACATCCGCCCCAGTTCCAGTTCAGACAGCGAATCGTAATGTCCCCAATCTGGGTCGCCCTCCGGCTCTTTGTGGATGGTAAAGCCCAAGTCAATGGTGGAAAAGTACAGATTCATAGACGACAGCTCGGAAAATCTGACCTTTGCCTCATTGATAGCGGGGTAGGCGGGCTCGCAGTAGGGACTGTTGGATATGCCCGCATCAATGAAGAAGATGCCCCCCTCCTCGGCATAGGGGGCAAGATCCTCCCTGAGGTAAGAGGCAAAGGCAACCTGATTGTCATAGTAGTGGGATGCCTTGAAATCTGTTGTATCCGATTCTCCCTGCATCCAGCAGACAGCCCCCACACGCGGGTCATAATGCCTGTCGCGCAGTGCATCCAGATAGGTCTGAAGAAAAGACATGCAGGCAGAATAGACCGAGCCCCGCTGCTCTGCGCAGAGCCAATGATAGTGAAGAGAGTAGCCCGACATGGTGTATTTGAGGATGATGACAGTCTCATCGGGCAAAGCGTCCGACAGCACCTCTGCCATGCCCACTTCGGGGCCGAAAAAGCCATCTGTCGCGCCGCAGGTGAGATCGACCCTGACAAATTCGCCGTCCGAGGTCGCGTTGTGATCGTCAAGACAGTAGTTGATGAGCACCGAATCAAATCCCGCCTCATAGAGGTCATACTGCGCCGCGGGAACATTCTGCTTCAGATACGCGGTAATACTGCAGCCCGTTGCGTTGCTCTGCCCGAGCAGCAGGATGACCTTCACCCGCTGTCCGTTGCCGTCCGGCAGGGTGTCGGGGGTCGGATAATCCAGATTCATGTGCAACCATTGGGTCTCGTCGGGGTTCTCATCCCCGCCTTCCCACGGGAAGTGACAGGAAGACAGGATCACTTCAAAAAAGGTCATGCAGACAAGCAGGACGGCCAGGCACACGACCCGGGCGGCAGGGTGGATCAGACGGCGCAAAAAACGCTTCATAATATGTCTTCACTCCTCATTTGTGTATTGATGCTTCAAAGGCATCACATGGAATTTGGCGCCCCTGCAACATCCCACTCGTGCAAGCGCATCTGTCAGACAATGCATGCGGCCGTTGTGAATTCCTCCGTTGTCGCCTGCGTTCCGTTGGATGCGTGGGTGCATGCACAAAGCCAGCCCACCGCCATCAGGACAGCGAGAAAGAGCGCAATCCACCTTTCGGTCATCGGTGCTCACCTTCTTCATTTATGTTTTCATGTGTTTTATCACTTATTTAAGGGTCATGCAGACAAGAAAAATGATGAGGTCGGAACAGGGCATTCATTTTCTTGATGTCCGGCAAAAGCGATGTGGCTATCTGTTGCAGGGCGGCGTGTTAGAATATTGAACCCCACACCGATATGTGCAAAGAGATAAACGGCACTCCAAATGCCAAGCCCTGCCGTCCGGTCACGGTCGGCTGTTTCTGTCAAAGCCCACAAGGTCTTTGATGACCTCGCCGGCAATGATCAGCCCCACCACCGACGGCACAAAAGCCGTGGAACCGGGGATGTCGCGCCGCTCTGTGCATTTTCTCGCCGTGCCGGGCGGGCAGATGCAGTGGGTGCGGCAGCTCGCAGACAGATCCTCCACAGGTCGGAGGGGCTGTTCCTCGGAGTAGACGACCTTCAGACGGTCAATGCCGTTCTTGCGGCACACATTCCGCATGACACGGGCAAGCGGGTCGACGGATGTCCGAAAAATATCTGCCACGCGAAAGGCCGTGGGGTCTACCTTATTGCCCGCCCCCATGGAACTGATGACCGGCACCCCCGCCGCTTTGGCGCAAAGGATGATCTCCTTCTTTCCGGTGACGGTATCGATGGCGTCCACCACATAATCATATTGCGAAAAGTCAAACTGATCTTTGGTGTCGGGCATAAAAAAGGTCTTGTAGGTGCGCACCTCGCATGAGGGGTTGATCTCGCAGACGCGCTCTTTTGCCACATCCACCTTGTATTGCCCCACCGTCTTTCTTGTGGCAATGATCTGGCGGTTGATATTGGTCAGGCAAACCCGGTCGTCGTCGATCAGATCCAGTGCGCCCACACCCGAGCGAGCAAGGGCCTCCACTGTATAGCCGCCCACGCCCCCAATGCCGAACACGGCCACCCTGGCCTTCTGCAGTTTTTCCATGGCCTGTGGGCCGAAGACAAGTTCTGTTCTTGAAAACTGATTGAGCATACTCCCCGCCTCGCGTCACTTTTCATCACTCTCCGACTGCGCAGGCAGCAGATCTGCCAGCGTCATGCCGGAAAAATAGTCGGCCGTCAGCCGATAGTACCCTTCCCACACCGGAAGTGTACGGCACTCCGGGGCGCGCTCACACGGGGTCATGCCGCGTTTCAGACAGGCAACAGGGGCCATGTCCCCTTCCGTCAGTTGCAGGATCTCCCACAGGGTATAGTCGCCCGGCTCCCGCGTCAGTCGATAGCCGCCGCCCTTGCCGTGCTGAGTGTCGATCAGCCCGTTTTCTTTCAGCACGGGCAGAATGCGCTCTACATATTTCAGCGAGATGCCCTGGCGTCGGGCTACATCCTTCATTGGCAGATAGTCGCCGGTGTGGTGTTGCGCAAGGTCAAGCAGAATGCGGATGGCATAACGTCCCTTGGTGGAAATCATTGCGTCCCTCCGAATGGCAGATTTGTGTTTGATGCTTTTTCAAGCACTATTTTACCACCAAACGAGTAGGCAATCAAGTGATTTGCGCAAGTTTTGCGCAAATCAATCAAAAAGTGGCATGATACCAAATCGTTTTTGGAGGCATTTTCTCCCCTTTTCGCAGCCATCTGTTTTGGTTTTTCGGCGGCAGATGCTCCGCTTTCCCGTCAACGGTCTCAAAATCTTCAGAGCAAAAGGGGCTGTTCAAATGCGATATGCATTTGAACAGCCCCTTCAGGGGATCGTCAGACCGCCGCAAAGCCCTTTTCAAGGTCTGCGATGATGTCGTCAATATGCTCTGTGCCAATGGACAGGCGAATGGTAGAGGGGGTGATGCCCTGGTCGGCCAGCTCCTCGTCTGTCAGTTGCGAATGGGTGGTGGTGGCGGGATGGATCACCAATGATTTCACGTCCGCGACATTGGCCAGCAGAGAGAAAATTTCCAGATGGTCGATAAAGCGGAACGCGGCCTCCTGCCCGCCCTTGATCTCAAAGGTGAAGATGCTGGCACCGCCATTGGGGAAATAGCGCTGATACAGGGCGTGATCCGGATGATCCGGCAGGGAGGGATGGTTGACCTTAGCCACCTTGGGATGAGCCGAAAGAAATGCCACGACTTTGGCAGTGTTTTCCGCATGCCGCTCCAGACGCAGGGAGAGGGTCTCGGTCCCCTGCAGGAGCAAAAAGGCGGCAAACGGCGAGATAGCCGCCCCCTCGTCCCGCAGAAGAATGGCGCGGATGTAGGTCACAAAAGCGGCGGGGCCGACGGCATCTGCGAAGGAAATGCCGTGATAACTGGGATTGGGAGCCGCGATGGGGGCATATTTTCCGCTTGCCTTCCAGTCAAAGCGTCCGCCGTCCACGATCACGCCGCCCAGTGTGGTTCCGTGACCGCCGATGAATTTGGTAGCAGAGTGAACCACAATATCCGCGCCGTGTTCCAGCGGGCGGATCAGATAGGGGGTGCCGAAGGTATTGTCTACCACCACCGGGAGCCCTTGTTTGTGTGCGATGGCCGAGATGGCATCAATGTCGGGAATGTCGCTGTTGGGGTTACCCAGCGTTTCAAGATAGACCGCCTTGGTGTTGGGGCGGATGGCTGCCTCCAGTTCCGTAAGATTGTGGGCATCCACGAAGGTGGTGCTCACCCCGAATTGGGAAAGGGTGTGGGCCAGCAGATTGTAGGTGCCGCCGTAGACGGTCTTCTGGGCAACGATGTGGTCGCCCTGCTGTGCCAGCGCCTGGATGGTGTAGGTGATAGCGGCCGCACCGGAAGCCACGGCCAACGCCGCAACGCCCCCCTCCAAAGCCGCAATTCTCTTTTCAAATACATCCTGGGTCGTGTTGGTCAGACGACCGTAGATATTGCCGGCATCCCGCAGGCCAAAGCGGTCGGCGGCATGCTGTGCATTGTGAAACACATAGGATGTGGTGGCATAGATCGGCACCGCTCTGGCGTCGGTGGCGGGGTCGGGCTGTTCCTGCCCTACATGCAGCTGCAGAGTCTCAAATCGGTAGTTGCTCATTCAATTTTCCACTTTTATCTTTCTTTCGTTATGTTGTGGGTGATGATTATCAACTTTGCTTTTGGTGGTAAAACCAAGCAAAGAAGCATGGGGTTTATCTGTTTTTTATGTATTCAGGGACACCGTCGCAACCGTCACATTCGTCCGTTGCGGAAATTCTCCCTGAGCAATGCTTCAAAATGGTTTTGCATCATGACCTCCAAAAATATAAATACCGGGGAACGACGAATGGCTCCCCGGTGAATGCAAGCGAGTGCGGAAACAGAAAAATAACCGCTCACCCTACCCTCGTCGGAAAACGCATCGAAAAACGGACGAAAAACAACCGGCACATGCCACAGCACATACGCATATTCTTTTGCTTACGGTCAATTGACATGGTTGCTCTCCTTTTTTGCTTTTTTGCTACCAATTGAGTAGGTTGATGATATGGTAACACATTTGTTTTGATTTGTCAAGTATAATTTTTCAAACAGTCGAAAAGAATGGCCATACCGCCAGATCCCTCCAAAGTAGTCAACGAAATAGCGCTAATTAGAAAAACCTCCCCCAAAGACCGCCAAAACAGAGGGGGAAGAAAAAAGTTGTCGCAACTGCAAACGAACAACGGGTTTGCCATTCCAACCGATTAGGATAATCCATAACATTCACCCCCTTTCTTCTGCGGGGGGCAGTTCGGTATTTTTCCCCTTTCGGCTACCTTCCACGGCGTACCCGTCGAAAATGCCAAACGAAAAGCATAATTTCTTAAAAATTTTTTCTGTCGCTCATTTTTCTATTTCCTTTCATTCGTTTTTGGTAGTTTCGAAATCGAATGAAAGAGGGCGGCGAGCGACACCGATATATGCGAAAACGCAAAATGCGCCCGTTCGCAAGACGCGAACGAGCGCAAAAAGAATTGTAAGCAGTATTAAGTTGAATTGTCAGTTCATACTCATAGCCGTAATATCCCGACGGTGGGTGATAGCTTTTTTTGACCGTAGGATATTAGGCGGGTGAGTATTGAAAAAAATTAACACGGCGTATCTCCATTAGATACCGCCGTATTCGGTTTATTAAGTCGTCATTGGTTTGTGGTAAACGCAAAGAAACGGCGGCTTGATATTAGAAAAAAACAGGGCCGATAATCCGCGCCATAAGGCTACGGGGTATCGGCTCTGTGGCTAATCTATTACAAATGGTCAGACCTGTGAATGATAAGGAGATTATAGCAAATGGTTTGAAATCACAACCACATTTCTTCAATATGGTAAATGTAATCTAAACTTTGCAGAGCTTCGATAATCTCCGTATGCGTTTTGTATTTTTTTAGTTCTTTACTGCTTATAGATATAGCAATAGAATAAACACTAATACCCGAATTTGCATACGCGGGGTTTGCTTCAATATCGTCAATTCTCAAACCAAGACGACGAATCGTTGTTACAAAGTTGTGCAGATACCCGCTGTTTTTAAGTTCAAGATGAATTTCAAAATGATTAGAACGGTTTTTTAGATAGCGTTCC
>CAMGGT010000071.1 GCA_946055715.1 uncultured Clostridia bacterium
AATGACAGAGAAAGTGGCAAAATTGCAAGGAAATGCAAGGGTTCTTACTGCGACAGCCCCAAAAGTTGACAGCCACATGACAGCAAAACAGAGCGCAACCGCTTTTTCTTATGGGCGGTTGCGCTCTGCTTTTTGCAGTGCATTGGTTTGCCTTGGCGTTTGCCTGCGGCTTGGATATGCCTCTTTATTCTGCTTTGTCCTCTTTGGGCGCATTATCGTTTTCCGGCATCTCGCCACTCACGGGCTCATTGCCGTTTTGAGTTGCGTTCTCATTCTCTGGTGCGTTGTCGTTTGCGGGGTTGACTGCAGTTTCGGGGGCGCGGTTGCCTTCAGGCAGGGGCGCACCACTCTCTTCACCCGCGCACTCTTCTTGCGGCCGGGGAGGGGCATCCGCCTTCTTTTTGCGGCGGAAGGAGACAAATTTAGAGAAGAAATAGTTGGCCACGATCACGGCCACCGCCACCAGCGCTTTCGCCAGAACATCGTCCATTTTCAGCCACAAAATCAAACCTGTTGGCACGAAATTTTCAAAAACCCCCGACGCCAGACGCATAAAAACGAAGGAGCAAAACTGCCAGAGCAGGCGTTTGCCGCCCTCGCGATCCTCAAAAACGCAGAGTTTGTTGACCACGAAGGCAAACACCACGGCCGCCGCCCATGCGCACCAGTTGGAGAGCAGGGTCACGCCTGCCTCGTTTTCGGCAAACGCTCCCCGCAGGATCAGGCGCGTGAGCAGCAGATACACCGCAAAATTGACCGCGGTGGTCAGCACGCCGAAGAAGGCATACCACAACAATTCTTCCAGACGGTCATAGAGCGCCGCAAGCTTTTGCGGCAGAATTTTGTGCAGGACGGCTTTGATGCGGGCTTTGATGGCGTTCATTTTCTTGTCCTTTTCGGCAGGGTGGTGTTTTCAGTATAGCACGCCACCCGCGGTTTTGCAACCGTGTGTCTTGTTTTTGAGAAAAAGAAGGTCGATTTTTCAAAAAATGTTTACAGAATCGCTTTGTTTGTGTTATACTGAATATGATATACTCCTATAAGTATGTGTCGGCCGCTTACATCGACAGACAGAAAGAGAGGACGGGCGTGTTCGGATATGTGAAGCCCTATCCCGGCAACCTGCTTGTCCGGGAGTATGAATACTACCGCGCCGCCTATTGCGGGCTTTGCCGCACGATGCGCAGGCATACCGGCCTGCTGTCGGCCGCCTCTCTGAGCTATGAACTGCTGCTGCTCGCCCTGGTGCGCATGCTCTACGGCGACCCCACCACCCCCGTCAAACGCCGCCGCTGTCCGCTTCATCCTCTCAAACGCCGCCCGATCATGGAAGAAAACCCCGCACTGGTCTATGCCGCCCGTATATCGGCCCTGCTTTCGTACTATAAGATCAAGGACGACATCAAGGACGACCGCGGCCTCAAACGCCTGGTGGCCTTTTCGGCACAGCCCGTCTTTTCAGGCGCGCGCCGCAAGGCCCGCCTGCCGCGTCTGGATGCCGACATCGCCGCCTCGTTGCATACTCTCTCACAGTTGGAAGAGGCACGCACCCCCTCGGTTGACGAGTGCGCAGAGGTGTTCGGCGATATGCTGGGCAAGATATTTGCCTATGAAATGACGGGCAGCGATGCCCGCGTGACCTACGCCTTCGGGCGCTGTCTCGGCCGCTATATCTACGCCGCCGACGCGGCCGAGGATTACGAAAAAGACCGCGCCTCCGGCCGGTTCAACCCCTACTGCGCAATGTGGGGCGGACCACTGACGGCAGAACGCAAGCAGAATATGCACACCGCTCTGTTGCTGGAACTTCGCGGGTTGGAATCCGCCATGAACCTGCTGCCCGCAGAAGGGCAGGATGCACTCTTCCACATCATTGCCAACACGGTGTGCGAGGGTCTGCCGGACCGCATCCGCTTTCTGACAGATGACGAAACGGCCACCGCGCAGCCGGCAAAATCACAAGAACAAGTACAAGAAGACCAAACGCCCCCGTCTGACGAACGGGCTTGACCCTATATCACCAAAAGAAAGGGCACAGACATGAAAGACCCCTATCAGGTCCTCGGCGTCTCCCGCAACGCCACCGACGAGGAGATCAAAGCGGCCTACCGCCAGCTGGCACGCAAATACCATCCGGACAACTACACCGCCGACAATCCCCTGGCAGACCTCGCCACCGAGAAGATGAAAGAGATCAACGAGGCCTACGACGAGATCCAGCGGCAGAGAAGCAACCGTTCTTCCGGCGCGTCGTCCGGCTCGTCGGGCAGCAGCACCAACTATGACCCCTCCTCGCCCTACTATGAGATCCGCGTATTGCTCAACCAGAAGCGGTTCGGCCAGGCAGACAAAAAACTGTCCGACATTCCGCAGGCAGAGCGCACAGCCGACTGGCACTACCTCAAAAGTGTGGTGCTGGCGCACCGCGGCTACTATAACGATGCCATGCGGGAGTTGGAGATCGCCTGCGATATGGACCCCTCCAACACAGAATACCAGCGGGCAAAAGAAATGTTCAACGGCCGCGCGGGCGGCTTTGGCAGTACCTATTACGGCGGTGCGGGCAATACCTACTCAAGGAGTCGCGATGACGCCCTGTGCAACACCTGCTCGGGTCTGATCTGCGCCGACTGCTGCTGTGAATGCATGGGCGGAGACCTGATCCCCTGCTGCTGAAAGCCCGCACCATGAGACAAAAAATCAAATCCCTCACCATCGCCTCGGTTTGCGCGGCACTTGGCGTGGTGGTCCTGCTGATCGGCTCCTGGATCGAGATCATGGACCTCACAGCGGTCTTTCTCGCCTCTCTTTTGGTCGTGTTTGCCATCGAAGAGTTGGGCAGCCCCTGGCAGTACCTGGTGTGGCTGGTGACCTCCGCGCTTGCGCTGTTGCTGTTGGTCTCTCCCTCCGGCAAATTCTGCGCGTTTGAATACGCGCTGTTCGGCGGGCTGTATCCCATTCTGAAATACCACATAGAAAAACTGCCCCGCACCATCGCGCGGGTGCTGAAATGCCTTGCCTTCAACCTTCTGTTCGGCCTGATCATGTTTGCCTCCGTCAAGCTCTTTGGGCTGGAAGAGATCACATTACCCGTCATCGGCACGCTTTCCAAGGGGGGGTATTTCGCCATTTCGTTCATTTTGGGCAACATTGTTTTTGTCGTCTATGACATTTTGCTCACCCGCTTGCTTTTGCTCTATCACCGCAGATGGCGCAAGAGGATCGAGCGGTTTCTCAAATAAGAATCGGCGCACGGGCGCTGTATGCATGCCGCGGTGGGGCACCGCTTTTGGCAGAAAGGTAAAAACATGACAAAAATCGGATTTATTTCTCTCGGCTGTGCCAAAAACGGCGTAGATACCGAGGTGATGCTGCACAAGTTGGTCTCTGCCGGCTATGAGATCACGCCGGACGAAACAGAGGCAGATGTCATCGTGGTGAACACCTGCGGCTTCATCGTGCCCGCAAAGCAAGAGTCCATCGACCAGATCCTGGATGTTGCCCACCTCAAAGAGCAGGGCAGTTGCCGCGGCATCATTGCCACCGGGTGCCTGGTGGAACGCTACCGCGAGCAGGTTTGGGACGAGATGCCGGAGGTGGACGCGCTGCTGGGCGTCGGCAGTCTGGACCGCATCACCGAAGCGGTGGAAGCGGTACTGGCCGGCCGCAGGTTCTCGTCTTTTGCCGACAAAGAGGCATCCCCTCTGGGCGGCGACCGCGTGCTGACCACACCGGAATACACCGCCTATCTCAAGATTGCCGAAGGGTGCGACAACCGTTGCACCTACTGCGCCATCCCTCTCATCCGCGGGCGCATGCGCTCCCGCACGATCGAAGACATCGTGGCCGAGGCGCAGGAGCTTGAAAAACTGGGCGTCAAAGAACTCAATCTCATCGCGCAGGACACCTCCCGCTATGGGCTGGACCTGTACGGCGAATATTCCCTCGCGCGGCTGGTGCGCGCCATCTGCGCCGCCACCTCAATCCCGTGGATCCGCCTGCTGTACCGCTATCCCGACAAGATCACGGATGACCTCCTTGAGGAAATGAAGAACAACCCGCGCCTGCTCCCCTATATGGACATTCCCATTCAGCACATCTCCGACCACATCCTCACCGCCATGAACCGCCACGGCCTGTCTTCCGTCATCCGCGACGCCATCCGCCGCCTGCGGGAAGCCATCCCGAACATCACCCTGCGCACGACCGCCATTGTGGGCTTCCCGGGGGAGACAGAAGAGGATTTTGCCGCCCTGTGCGCCTTTTTGCGCGAGGCAAGGTTTGACCGGTTCGGTGCCTTCACCTACTCGCCCGAAGAAGACACCCCCGCCGCCACTTTTCCGGGTCAGATAGACGAGCAGACCAAGCAGGACCGCTATGACATCCTGATGGCCACCCAACTGGAGATCAGCGCAGAGCTGCAACAGGCAAAGGTGGGGCAGACCGTCAAGGTGCTGTGCGAGGGCTTCGACCCGCCCGCAGGCCTGTTTGTCGGCCGCAGTGCGGCAGACGCCCCGGATGTGGACGGCCGCGTGTTCTTTAGCGCCCCGAGGGGCACCGCCGAGGGCAGTTTTGTGTGGGTGAAGATCACGCAAGCCATGGACTATGACCTCATCGGCGAGTATGCCGGTCGGGCTTGACCCCCATCTCTTCGTCAGACGAAAACTCTTACCTTTACATAGAACGCTGCAAAAAGACGAAAAGAGGACAGACTGATGAATCGTCGTCAAACCATTCTCAATCTCCCCAACTGTCTCTCATTGCTCCGTATGCTGCTGGTGCCGGCATTTGTCGCCCTGGTGATCTACCTGCCGGACGACATCGGCCCCTCCGCCTGCCTTTTGCCGGCGGCGGTATTCGGTCTCACGGCGCTGACGGACATGTTGGACGGGATGATCGCACGCAAACGCGGTCTTGTGACCGATTTCGGCAAATTTCTCGATCCCCTCGCAGACAAGTTCATGATCTTCGGCGCGTTGGTCGCCATTCTTGTCTCCCCCCGCTATGCAGAGATCTCGGGCTTCTTCATCTGGGTCACCGTCATCATCATGCTGCGCGAGCTGGGTGTCACCTCCCTGCGGCTGGTGGTCGCCTCCAAAAAGGTGGTGGTCGCCGCCTCCTTCTTCGGCAAAGCCAAGACCTGCACGCAGATCGCGGGCGTGCTGCTGATTCTGCTGGAACCGCTGTTCGGTTCATTCGGCGCCACCCACATCATCGCCTATGTGATGATGGCCGCCATGACGGTCGCCACCGTCGGCAGCGGGCTGGACTACCTGCGCTCCTACCTCCCCTACCTTGTCGGCGACGCCAACGCAGACTGACCCAACGGGCAAACCCAAAAGAAAAAAGGAACATCTCTCCCCGCCCGCCAGACCCGATCACTGCCTCCCTCCGGGAGGGAGGGGGACCGCGAAGCGGGGGAAGGAGCCGGCGGGAGAAATGCCAAATAAAACAAATAATATCGCGCCCGCCCTACCATCATCAAAATATCGACTTTCCCCAATCCATCCAAAAACCAATCTTCACTTCGCCTTCAGGCGAATATCACTATGCAACCACGAGGCGGTTGCACTTGGGTGGAAGAAGCCCGCGAAAATTGTAGCAAAGCATATTGCATTACGCAGCACAAATACAAATCTGCCATCCAATGTCACAGTCATTGCCCGCTTCTTTCTGCACCCCATTTCTTCACTCACTTACGATAAAAGTGGCAGTTGCAAATGCGCAAACGCGGATTTGCAACTGCCACTTTTCCTTTGCCAAACAAATCCCGCGCGGTAGCCGTTTTCGGCTGCCGCTGTGCTCCTCTTCTGTGCGGGGCAAAGCCCCGCACGAAAGAGCGAAAACGAAGTTGAATCAGTAACGCTTCCCGTAGCCGTGGCCATAGGTCGATTCCAGACAGGTTGCCGCGGCG
>CAMGGT010000072.1 GCA_946055715.1 uncultured Clostridia bacterium
AACATGTCATACCGAGGCACCGCACTTACCGGGAACGGCTGATCTCTCATGCGACCGACTGCGGCGATCGAATGCCTTTCAGATCATCTGTCCCGCCGGAAGCACCGTCTTTTGCTTTCCGTTATGTCATGTCGGGCATAGCGCGAGTTTCGCGCATTTGCCTACGCTTTTACCCATTTTGCTCCGCAAACTTTCCGGTAGCTTCTCATTTGCAAATAATTGTTTGCACACCATATAATTTTTTATTGAAAAGTGGGGGTTTTTCTTCAATTTCGCGGATTTGGTTGGCTTTGCAGCATGCAAACAGCGACCATGCACGGTGAAGGGGTGATGCGCAAGGAAAAACATGCCGCCCACGCAGGCAGGAGAGGCCGTCCCGCGCGAGAGATCAGCGCGTTTTTCTCGCGCCACCGGGCATTTGCGGCAAATCATGTTGCCGGCGCGACCCGCTCAATGCATGCCCCAAACGTCAAGGAGGGGGGACATGCCCCCCTCCTTGATGTCTTCCTTCCGGAACTTTACGCTTCCTGCTGCTACCGACCTTGTTGTCCGCGCCATCCTTGCCATTTTCGCCTTTGTCATCTCTGCCGTCCCTCTGCCCCGGTGGTTGCCCCGATCGCGGCTGTGCGACAGAAGGCGACACGGGCTTGTACATTATGACCATGTGGCACTCTCGAAATTCGGTTATAAAAGCGATTGCTCCCATGCTTTTGTTTTGTTATAATGAAATGGATGATTATATCTGCTATATCTGCGATTCTTCTGCTGTACTTTACCGTTTGTTGTCTGTCGGCTCGATCGCGGCATTTTCACCGATTCGGATCTGCTTTGCTGCCGATCGTCGCGCGCCCCAACCAAAAGGCCCCCCGGGCGGTACACCTGCCTCACCCAATGGACGAACCAAGCGCCCTGTCGTATCAATCGGGCACAGGACGAAGAAGAACCGGTCATCGCGTCCAAAACAAGCGACGTCAAATGCTGCATTTCCGCTGTGCGTCCCACATTCCCCGGTCGGCAACGGAAAATGCGCCGCTTTCCCAAAAGGACGTGCAGGGTCCGGCGTTTGCTCGCGCGGACATTTCCCCCGGCGGCCGACGAAAATGCGCCGCCCACACCATGAAAGCGAGGTTTTTCATGAAAAATCGCATCTCACGCCTGCTGGCACTGCTGCTTTCGGTCTGCTTTGCCATTGCCGTCTGCCCCACCGTATCCCTGGCGGAGGAAGAAACCGTTCTGCCCTCCGTTTCCCTGCTTCCGGGCGAGGTGGAATTCTGGGTGGATTTCGGCTCTCCCTGTGAGCTCAAGACCGTCACCGAAAATGCCCCCGCAAACAGCGTGGTGCGCTATGAAACAAGCGACACCGCAATCGTGACCGTAAGCGACACCGGCAACCTGACCCCCGTCTCCAAAGGCACGGCCTATGTGACCGCCCGCCTCACCGACAGCACGGGGGAGACGGTGTATGCCACATCCGCGCCTGTGACCGTGCGCGTGGTGGACAACCCCATCACCATCCCCGAGGGCAGCGACCCCGATAACCAGCTGCTGACCCTGGGCAGCACCTCCACACCGCGCATCAACACAAACGAATACCTGGCCTGGCCCTCTGCCTACGGCGACGCCCATGTGACCCTGTGGAAGGACGGACGCGTGGGGGCGTTCACCATGACGGTGGACGACAACATCGCGGGCGACTTTGCAAAATGGACAAGCTGGCTGGAGCAATACGGCCTGCCCACCACCTTCATTGTGCCCACCGGCGGCCACACGGAATCCACACCTGTATGGAATTACTATCTTGCACAGGGGCAGGGCGTACAGTCTCACTCCCGCTCCCACCCTTCCAGCACTGCCTATGCACAGATGTCCACAGCGCAGGTATGGATGGACTTTTATCTGGGGTACAAAGACATCGCCCAATACACCGACACCCGCTCGCTGGTCATCGGCTATTCCTACGGTTGGAACAACGCCGCCTATTCCTCCAAGATCTATATTGCCGGGCGCGGCACCTCCGGCGCCATCAACTCTGCCGCCACCGTCAACTATAACGAGACCGCCTCGCTCAGCGGCCTCTCCTCCTCCAGCTATATGGATAGGCTCAACGCCATCACCATAGGCAGCAACAAGGGCGGATGGTGTTCGGTTCACTGGCACAACATCGGCTCTTCCGCCAATCTGTTGGAGCAGATCTATGCTTCCCTCCATGACCTTTCCCGGCAGCGCCTGCTGTGGGTCGACCTGTTCGCCAATGTGGCCATGTACGGCCAGGAGCGCGACACCTCCACCCTCACGGTGGCAAATACCGGTGCCAACAGCATCTCCTTTACCCTCACCGACCGCATGAACGACCTGCTCTATGATTTTCCGCTGACGGTGGCCATTCGCGTGGATGACACCTGGCAGGCGGCAGCGGCCACGCAAGGCGGCCGTGAGATCGAGGTGGAAGTCCTCGAAAAGGACGGTGCCACCTATCTGATGGTGCAGGCCGTGCCGGACAGAGGCGAGGTGACCGTGCGCCGCATCGCCGTAGAGGACCTCTCGCAGACAGACGGACTGATCTCCCTTGTCCCCGCAGACCTGTCCGGCACGGGTGCCGACGTGCAAAAGACCTTCACCTTCCCGGTGGACGACACCTGGCAGCACGCCTGGGCCGTGCAGGACGATCAGATCCTTGCAACCGAATGCTATACCTTTGCACAGCAACGGTATGTCAAAGTGACCGGCACGCTGGGCGGCGGCCGTATCGTGCTGTGCCGCGAGGACGCCGACTCTGACCTGCAGACGGCCCCCGTCTGCACCGTCACGGATATGGTCAACGGCAAGGTGACCCCCACCTCCTCCCAGACGATCACCATCTCTTCCATAGAAGAGTTGGATGCCCTGGCGCGCTATGTCAACGCGGGGCACGACTGCGCAGGGCTTCACTTCGCCCTGACCTGCGACCTGGATTTTGACGGTGCGCCCCTGCCCCATGTCATCGGCCGCATGATGATGGGCGAAAGCTCCTCTTCCCTGCGTTTTTACTATCCCTTCTCCGGCACATTTGACGGTTGCGGCTATTCCATCTCCAACTTCACCTACGAGCAGGATACCTGCGGTAGCGGCCTGTTTGGCTACACCGTGGATGCCACCATTCGCAATCTGCATGTCAGCGGCACCTATGCCGGCATCAAATGGGTGGGCGGCATCGTAGGGTACATGAGCGGCGGCACGCTTGAAAACTGCACCTTCACCGGCTCGCTGTCCTCTGCGGGCTTCAGCCAGCGGAATTCCGGCTCCAACACCGGCGGCCTTGTCGGTTCTCTGTCCGGCGGCACCGTGTCCGGCTGTACCGCCAACGCCACCATTTCCGTCACCGCAGGCAGCGGCACCAACTCCGGCAACTATGCGGGCGGCCTGGTCGGCGGCGCAAACGGCTCTGCCGTCATCAAAAATTGCCGTTTCACCGGCTCTGTGACGGCCACCCCCACGGCAGACGGTGCGGGCGCTCAGTATATCGGCGGTCTTGTCGGTGGTGGCGACAACCTGATCCTGCGTGACAGCGCCGCCTATGCAACCGTCAGCGGCAATCAGTATGTGGGCGGCATCACCGGCAGTCTTTCTTCCAACGGTTCCCATGTGATCTACAACTGCATGGCGCAGGGTGCCGTCTCCGGCTCCACTTATGTTGGCGGCATTGCCGGCTATATGGGCCCCAGCAACCGCGCAAAATGCATCAACTGTCTGGTGGATGTGGATGTGTCTGCCGACGAAGACGGCATTGCAGGGGTGCTGTTCGGTGCCATCAACGCCGCCAACAACAACCCCGCGCCTTCTTACCTCTACTATCCCGCCGCCGCAAGCAGCACCCTGCCGCTGTTTGTGGCGCAGGGAACAAAAGGTGCCTCCGCCACGGCCTATGCCTACACGGAAGCCCACCTCAACGGCACGGCAACCGAGCCGCTTGCCTACGGCAAGACCTCCCTGCGCGAAGCGCTTAACGGCTGGGTAGAAGCCAAGGCCTCCGACGGCTATGGCACCTGGACGCAGGCCGAAGATGCGCTGCCCACGCCGCTGCATCTGTCGTTTGTGTCTCCCGGCTTTACGCCGGATGCCCGCACGGATGTCTCCGGCCCCGCCTTCCGCACCGCCCTGCAAGGGCTTTCGGCAGAAAGCTCTGCCTACGGGAACTTCCTGGCCTTCGACACGGCCTATACCTTGCTGTTCAAGATCGAACCCACCGCGGCAGACATTGACACCATTCTGTGGTTTACCCAAACAGTGCTGGAGTATAACAGCCGCGTGGCCGATGTTTCTTCCGCCGCGCGCAAAATGGCCGAACTGCAACTGCTGCTGTCCGGCTGTGCCCTGCAGGAAGAACCCCTGTTTGCCATGGCGCACGAACAACTTTCACAGGAGGGCAACTGAGATGAAGAACGAAAAATGCCTGCGCGTCATCGCGTTTTGCCTTGCATCTGTGCTGGGCTGTCTCCTGCTGGCCGCCTGCACCACCATCACCGCCCCGACCACCGGCGGCGGCACGCCGACCGGCCCCGTCACCTCCGGCACGACAGAAAACCCGCCGCCGACCGCACCCGGCACCACCACGACCCAAAAGCCGCAGACCACCGTCACCCAAACGGCGCCGCCCGTCACTTCTTCCTCCTCTGTACCGACCTCGGGCACGACCTCGGGCACGACCTCCGGCACCGAGACGACCCGACCGCCGGTCGAAACGCCCGCGGCCTTTCTGCCCTATCGCACCATGATTGAAAACGCCGCCCCCACGGCTGTTTCAACCGTGGCTTCGCTCGTCTGCACCGACCCGGATGTGACGCTTGAAAGCCAGACCTCCGTCTCCGTCTCGGCCGACGGTGTGGCCACCTTCACCTATACCTACGACACCCTCACCCCCATCGGCGCGGGCAGCGGCAACCCCATCACGACCGTCTCCGGCAACGCCGAACTGGACGCAAGCGAGCTGGACGCCGAGACGCTGGCCACCTATGCCGAGGTGGCCGTTCTGGGCTGGCTGTGCTTTGACGATGCAGAGATCACCTATACTGGCCCCGCCGTGGGCGCGGACGGCCGCCACAGCGTGACCATGGCCGTGGCAAACGCAGATGTCGACAACCTTTTCGGATATGCCACCGACTATTCCTCCGTCTCCATGACATGGGTCTTTGACATGACCGAAAACCGCCCCGTCTCCGTCTCCCTGTCGGCCGTCACCTCCGTGGGCACCGTCACCGCCCAGGCAACCTATACCTATTGACCCTCCGGGGCTGTTGTAAATGCAGCAGCCCCAATGTGCCCGATGCAAAGGGGCTGTCGCAAATGTTACGATTTGCGACAGCCCCTGTTTTTCTGCCACCGCTCAACTGCGACAGCCCCTTTTGCAATCCATGACACAAATGCGGCAGATCATGGCATAAGCCAGATCCTGACGCGCCCCGCAATCATGAATTGAATATTATATAATGTGGGTGAGGGGCTGTCGCATTAAGACAGGGTTGAAAAGTGCGTTGTAGCAAGTTGGTTTTCGCATTTGCGACAGCCCCTGTTTTTCTGCCGCCGCTCAACTGCGACAGCCCCATTACCATAGGTACCGATGGGGTCTACTATTAGGTGCCTTCCCCGGTGGGGAAGGGGGACCGCGAAGCGGTGGATGAGGAGAACATTCTCCGGTGGCCGAGAGTGACAGAGAAAGTTGCAAAGAAAGCAAGGAAATGCGTGGGTTCTTCATGCGACAGCCCCCTCCCCCCTCAAAAACTTTAAGAGTATTGATAAATGCCACCGACAAGTCCCTTCGGCAGAGC